>CAZQOH010000152.1:0-5908 GCA_964594355.1 uncultured Desulfobacterales bacterium | reverse complement strand
GTTCCCTATTCGTGAATTATTTAAAAACAAGAGGGTTGATTAATGGATTGATTTAAGTAATGATAAATTCATCTTTTTCTAAATTTATCAATATTGCAAGGCAGGGGTAAAATTTAATGGAAATATTGAATCTGTTTCGTGAAATCGCTAATAATCCGAATGATTATGTAAAAACATGGAAGGAAGAGAATAACGGAAAAGTCATAGGTTATTTCTGCTCCTATACACCCGAAGAGATACTATTTGCAGCAGGTGCTCTTCCATTTAGAATTTTTGGTACCGGAGGAAATATCTCCATGGCAGATGCACATCTTCAAGCATATGGTTGTAGTCTTGTGCGTGGAGCTCTTGAAGATACACTTTCAGGAAAACTCAATTTTTTAGACGGCGTAATCTTCCCTCATACCTGCGATTCGATCCAGAGACTTTCTGACATCTGGCGTTTAAATATCGATTTTGGATTCCACATGGATGTGGTTCTGCCGGTAAAACTCAATACGGACAGCGCTAGGGAATACATGGTGAATGTCTTAAAAAAATTTAAACAACGTTTGGAAAAAGAATTGTGCTGCGAAATTACGAATGAAAACTTAAAAGCTTCGGTTGAAAAATATAACCGGATAAGGACCTGTCTAAAAAAAATATATGAGATAAAACGTGAAAATCCGGATATAATAAGCAGCAGCGATATTCATACTGTTGTAAAGGCATCCATGGTGATGGATAGAAACGTCCTTTCGGAAAAACTTCCCAAAGTGTTAGACTTACTTGAAGACAAAAAAAGCGAAGTGAAATACACCCGAAAAAGGCTGATCCTTGCAGGTGGAATTTGTAACTTTCCTGATATCTACCAAATTATTGAGGGTTCAGGCGGAGTAATTGTGTGGGATGATACATGTACCGGTTCAAGATACTTTGAAGGTGCTATTGATCCGAATGGAGACATTATTGAATCGATTGCGCAAAGATATTTTGAAAGACATGTTTGTCCTGCAAAACATTCAGGTCTTTTTAAACGTGGGGAACATATTGTTAGAATAGTAAAGGAAAACAATGCGCAGGGAGTCGTATTTCTTTTTTTAAAGTTTTGTGATCCCCATTCATTCGATTACCCTTATATAAAAGAGATGCTAAATAAAGAAGATATACCCAGCATGTTGTTTGAGATGGAAGATCTGCTGTCTTCGGAAGGACAGCTTAAAACCAGATGTGAAGCGTTTCTGGAAACGCTGTAAGGAGAAAAGGTGACAAATAAAGAAACAGTAGAGGATCCGGAAAAGGAAAAAAGAAAAATCAAGTCTGTCAAGAAGATGAAAGAAATCATGACAAATTATTACATTGAAGCAAAGACGGCTGATCAGACGGGGAAAAAAATTGCATGGATAACCAGTGGCGGGCCTGTAGAGCCGCTTATCGCCATGGATGTGATTCCAGTATATCCTGAAAATCATGGTGCGATGATTGGTGCGTCTAAAATGGGTGTTGATCTCTGTGAGAAATCCGAAGAAATGGGATACTCCAGGGATCTCTGTTCCTATGCACGTTCGGATATTGCTTGTTCACCGATAAACGGCGGACCTATTGGCGGTCTGCCAAAACCGGATATGCTTATTTGCTGTAACAACATTTGTGGCACGGTTTTAAAATGGTATGAAATACAGGCGAGATATTATGATGTACCCCTTTTTATACTGGATACCCCATTCTGTCATACGGAATTTTCAATTGAAGCAAAAGAGTATGTGAAAAAACAGATAAATGAATACTTAAAGTTTTTAGAGATGGTTTGTGATAAAAAATTTGATTATGACAAAATGAAACATGTAGGACAACTATCACTTAAAGGGCAGCGTTTATGGCAAGCCGTGCTGGATACAACGGTTCATCAGCCCGCCCCCATGAGCGCCTTTGATGCGTTTTTTCATCTTGCCCTTATTGTGACACTCAGAGGCACTCAAATTGTTGTTGATTACTACTCATCCCTTCTTGATGAGATGAGAGAAAGGATTACGAGTGGAATCAGCGCAGTACACAATGAAAAGTATAGACTTTTGTGGGATAACCTTCCAATATGGTATCGTACAAGGTGGCTTTCTGAAAAATTTGCTTCACATGACGCATGTCTTGTGGCGGATACTTATACTTCAGCCTGGTGCAGCTCACTGAAATATATAAATGAAGAGAATTTTCTGGATACAATGGCAGATGGCTATACTAAAATTTATCTAAATATAGGTGTGGATAAAATGGCTGAAAATGTCATTGAAATGATAGATAAGTACAATGCAAACGGGATAGTCATGCATTCAAACAGGAGCTGCAAGCCATACTCTTTTGGTCAGTATGATATTCTAAAGATAGTTCAAGAAAAAAGAGATATACCCGGTTTGGTAATAGAAGCCGATATGGTGGATGAGCGAAGCTTTTCAGAGAGTCAGATAGAAACAAGGATAGATGCATTTATGGAGGTTTTAAAAGCAAGAAAATGATTACAATTGGAATTGATGTTGGGTCAATAACCACCAAAGCGGTAATGATGAAAGACGGTGCCTTAGTTTCCGCAAAGGTGATCAATACGGGATATAATACCAAAAATGCAGGAGAAACCGTTTTAGAGGATATTATCTCAGAAGTTCGAACAAAAAGATCTTCAATTGAACGTATTGTTGCTACCGGTTATGGAAGAAATAGTGTTCCATTTGCGGATAAGGTTGTAACAGAAATAACGTGTCATGCATCTGGAGGTCGTTATCTAAATCCAAAAATTCGATCGGTGATCGATATTGGCGGACAGGACAGCAAAGCAATCATCATGGATGAGAAGGGGAGAGTAAAAGACTTTGCCATGAATGACAAATGCGCTGCAGGCACAGGAAGGTTCCTGGAGGTTATGGCCAGAGCACTTGAAGTAAACCTCGATGATTTCGGAAAAATGTCACTTAATGCGGAAAATCCTTCAATCATAAGTAGTATTTGTACGGTTTTTGCGGAATCGGAGATTATATCATTAATTTCAAAGGGAGAAAAACGGGAAAACATTATTGCGGGGATACATAATTCCATCAGCGTAAGAGTGGTGGCCATGGCAGGCAGGATTGGTCTTACAGCTCCTGTAATGATGACGGGAGGTGTGGCAAAAAATATTGGTGTGGTAAAAGCCCTTGAGAAAAAAACTGGACACCCGATTTTTGTATCAAAAGAGGCACAGATTGCCGGAGCCATTGGTGCAGCAATAATTGCAGTGGATGCTATTTGAATTATCAATCGTAACGAAATAGGAGCAACAGTAAAATGAAGTTATATATGCTAATAATCAGTGTTATCCTTATGGTTTCAATAATGATATTTCCCATAGGGAAAAGTGAATGCATGAGTGAGGAAAATGTTACGGTGAAAATGCCACAGCCTCAATATGAAAGCCAGTTTTCATTGGAAAGTGCGATATTAAAAAGAAGGTCTGTTCGAAACTATGTTGATGAACCATTAACACTTTCTATAATATCACAACTGCTGTGGGCGGCCCAGGGTATTACGCATCCCAGAGGTTTTAGGACCGCACCTTCTGCCGGAGCGCTCTATCCGCTTGAAATATATATTATTGCCGGAAAAGTAACAAACCTGGATGCAGGGATCTATAAATACAAACCCCGCGGTCACGAGTTGCTGAAAATTATTGAAGGAGATAAAAGAACAGAGCTGTACAGGGTCGCACTGAGACAACGTCCCATAAAAGATGCTCCGGTTATAATGGTATTTTGCGCCGTTTACAAAAGGACAATTGGTAAATACAAGAAAAGAGGAATAAGATACATTTTAATGGAGATTGGACATTCTTCCCAAAATGTTTGTTTACAGGCTGTGTCATTGGATCTTGGAACGGTTACACTCGGAGCTTTCAATGACAAAAAAGTTAGTGAAATTATAGATTGTAAGGAATATGAACATCCGTTATACATAATGCCGATTGGGAAACATAAACGTTAAAGTAGTTCCTGATAATGAGACCTTTGAAAAATGCTCAATTTTGTTCAAGTTCAAGGAAGGCGAAAATTTTAACCACAGGAATACATTAAGTATTTTGAGGATTTAAATTTGAGCCTGACACAGAAATTGGGCAAAATGGGGCGTTTTGCAAAGGTCTCATAACGTTTGTCGTGGCTCACCGACGTTAATGGAGAAACGCACTATGGAAGATGAAAAATCCCCTGCACGTGTTCTGGTATGTGATTCTGTCGCCCAGATAGGAATTGACATACTGTCAGAACATTTTGCGGTCGACATCAGGACCGGTCTGGAACCTACCGAACTTTTAAATATCATTGCCTATTATGATGCCGTGGTGGTCGGAAATAACACTGAAATTACGTCCGCGGTAATTGAGCATGCTCCACGCTTGAAGGTAATCGGACGTGCTGGGGCAGGCCTGGATAACATCGACGTTGGCACAGCCAAACAAAGGAACATTGAAGTAGTTAACAGCCCCGACGCCAACACGGCATCCGTAGCCGAGCTCACAATGGCGCTGATGCTTGCTCTATCCCGGCATTTGCCGCGTGCTGATCAGGGATTGAAAAAGGGCAAATGGGAAAAGAAAAAATTGATAGGGATGGTGTTGTCAGGAAAAATACTCGGCATCATCGGTTTCGGAAGGATCGGCCGGGAGGTGGCCCGGCGTGCACAAGCGTTCGGGATGAAAGTGATTATCCATGATAACCAGGTGACGACCGAAACCGTTGCAGAAATGGATATCGAGTCAGTTTATCTGGAAGAGCTATGTGCCAAAGCGGATTTTATTACTCTCCACATCCCCATATGCCCGGAAACGGACAATTTGATCGGCAAACGACAACTGGCGCTAATGAAACCGTCCGCGTATCTTATCAACACTTCTCGAGGAACCGTAGTTGATGAATCCGCACTGCTTGAAGCGATCAACGCCAGGCAAATTTCCGGCGCCGGGCTGGATGTCTATGTCTCGGAGCATGCCACCCATAATGAACTGGTTCAGCACCCAAAAGTGATTGCGACACCACATATTGCCGCCAGCACTCAGGACGCACAACAGTCGGCGGCAACAACCGTCGCGCACAAAATAATCGCCACCCTCATTAAAAAACCGCAAATCGACAACCCTTTGTCATTAAGGGTCGTCCCCTTGAAAGATGTTTTTCCTCACGAAAACATCGACCCGCGACGTGTTGATCGCCTGGTCGAGCGGCTGAAGACGGCAACCGTTTTCACCAATCCTCCCATCGTGATGGAAGATAATAATCAATATATTGTTCTTGACGGCGCCACACGCACCACGGCTTTTAAAAAACTATCTTTCCCGAATATCATCGTCCAGCTGATGAAGGATGAGACTAATTTTACTTTGGATACCTGGTTCCACGCTATTCGCAAGGTCGACCCGTTGACAATCGTTAAACTTTTGGATGATCTGCCCGATGTTTCCTTGATCGAGAGCCAAACGGGCAAGGTGCTTGAGGAAATGGTTGATCACGGCGGTTTGTGCTATCTGATAACGGGCAATGAGAAAGTGTACCATATCCAACCGGCGACAGATGTAAACCACCTTGATGCTCTGAATAAACTTACCAACGCCTACATCGAAGCCAGTTATGTGACCCGCACAACCAGCAGCGATATCAAATCCCTGAGGCTCAAATATCCGGACTTGGCCGCCTTGGTAATCTTTCCGAAATATGAGATCAAACAGGTTCTGCAAATTGCTCGTTCCAGACGAGCACTGCCGGCAGGGATTACCCGGTTTATAATTCCTGGAAGGGTCATGCGGCTTAACGCAGATCTGGAGTATTTAAAATCCGACAGACCTATAGATGAGAAAAATGAATGGCTTTATGATTTGACCATGAAAAAACTGGACAATGACCAGGCGCGCTACTAT
>CAZQOH010000151.1:0-5911 GCA_964594355.1 uncultured Desulfobacterales bacterium | reverse complement strand
TTATAGTGTTTGTCAAAATAATGTTCCGTTTCAAAGAATGTATGCAGTGTCTGAGCTTCCGAGCTAATCAATTTGGGGACATTTGATTAAGCGTTCTTGGCGAAGCGGAGCGTAAAAATTGAAGCTGTTTGAGTCCCGAGCGTAGCGAGGTCGAGTTCTTTAATTTTAGCACAGCGAGCCGTAGAACGCTTCAAATGAACCCACGATGAGCTCGGAAGTTCAGACGCTGGTCAGAACATATTTATGACAACCGGTATAATCGTTTTAAGGGGATAAAATCCGTTTTTATATTTTCAAAGATTTCAACTTATTGGCAAATGGTGCCGAATACAGAGTTATCGCTGTTTAGTTTTTCAATCCTCACATTAACAATTGTATTTTTCAAATCATCTTTACCGCTAACAAATACCGGAACATAATTGGATGTTATTCCTTTTAAAAAACCTGTAGAATAGTTACTTTTTTCCTCAATCAGAACTTCAACCTTCCTATCTATCATTTTTCTATAAAACTCAATTTTCTTCAAATTGCCAAGTTCGCGCATTTTCTGACACCTTGTCTTAATAATGCTTGAAGGGACTTTATCCGGGTATTGGTTTGCCGGTGTTTTTTGGCGATTAGAAAACGGAAAAACGTGAAGATAACTGACGGGCAATTCTGCTATTAAGGAATATGTGTTTTCAAAAGCCTCGTCGGTTTCGCCTGGGAATCCGATTAGAGTGTCAACACCAATTCCGGCATCAGGAATTAGTTCATGAATTATTCGAACCAGTTTCCTGAAAAAAGAGCTGGTATAAGGTCTGTGCATTCTTTTTAAAATAAGATCATCACCACTTTGCAAGGGGATATGAAAATGGTGACAAACACTACCCGGCTTTGCAGCAAGTTTTATAATATCTTCAGTTAATTCAAGAGGTTCAATCGAGCTTAATCGGATACGGTTTATAGCTCGCGATTCATAAATGCGGGATAATAATTTAAACAAGCTGGTTTCGGGTGAAAGATCAAGACCATAACAACCAAGGTGTATACCTGAAAGGACAACTTCATGGTATCCAGCATCTTTAAGTTTTTTTATGTTTACCAATACATTTTCAGAGGGCATGCTGCGACTGCGGCCTCTAGCGTAAGGGACAATACAGTATGTGCAAAAAGAATTGCAGCCGTCCTGAATTTTTAAAACCGGCCTGGTACGGTTTCCATATGTAATTACAGGTACTTGCTTGAAATTGTGTTGATTAGAGATATCACGACAAATGATTTTAGGGTAGGGTAGATCTTTCTCTTTTTCAGATATGATCATTTCAGGAATTTTATGCTTGTCACTGTGGCCGATTATATAGTGTACACCTTTTATCTTTTTAATTTCATCAGGTTCCGTCTGTGCATAGCAACCTGTTACAATTATACGTGCGTTGGGGTTGGAACGGATTGCCTGTCTCACCGCCTGTCTTGATTGCATGGATGCTTTTTGAGTGACAGTGCAGGTGTTAATAATATACAATTTTGTATCTTCACCATTGATTGCAGGATCCGGGTTCGATTCCATTAAGCCCGATTCTTTCAGGTACTGAGCAATGGCCTCTGATTCGTACTGATTTACTTTGCATCCTAATGTTTTAATGATGAATTTTTTCATTATTTTTTTACCACGAAGGCACTATGGTACTAAAATTCTCCAAAATAAGTTTTTAAAAATGTGGTTCCTGCGGAGCAGCTATTTCAATTGGTAAGTGAAACTCGAAACTTGGAAAGGAATTTTGTTGAATTTAAAATGGTAAAATCCTTATTTATCCAGTTTCCAGTTTCTTTTAGTAAACAAATACAATAGGTTGTTGAACATCGAAAAAAGTTGTCCATATGACTCTACTAAGCGTCTATCCAACCTCCACCAAGAACTTCGTCATTTAAGTAAAATACAGCACCTTGCCCCGGAGTTATTGCCAATTGAGTATCTTTAAACCTGACGACGGCATTATGCTTCTCTCCGGGAAAAAGGATTGAAGAAACCGCTTTGCTACGGTATCTTACGCGTGTTTTGACTTGAATGGGAGAATTCGGTTTTTGATTTATCCAGTTAATATTTTCAATTTTGCATTCCGATACCGACAAATCTTTTTTAAAACCCACCACCAGACGATTTTTCTCTATATCAATACGGACGACATAGTAAGGCTCTGAAGCAGGACAATTGATGCCGCGTCTTTGACCTATGGTATAAAGGTGGAGTCCTTTGTGTTTGCCTATTATATTTCCCTTAACGTCTTGAATAAGCCCCGGTTCGACTTTGAATCCGGGCTGTTGTAAAAGGAACTCTCCATAAGTATTGCCCTTAATAAAACATACATCCTGGCTTTCTTTTTTTTCAACAGGTTTAAGACCTATTTCTTGCGCAATTTTTTTTACTTCTGTTTTTTTTAAATTACCGAGTGGAAAACAGGAACTTGCCAGTTGTTCCTGGGTTAAGAAGGAGAGAAAATAAGATTGATCCTTTCTTGAATCAATACCTCTAAAGAGGTGAAATTTGCCTTTATTGTCTTTTTTTATACGGGCGTAATGTCCGGTGGCAAGGCGTGATGCACCCAGTTTCCGGGCAAAATCAAGAATTGTTCCAAATTTTATTGAGGGGTTGCATACCAGACATGGATTGGGGGTTTTTCCGGCCAGATAGGTTCGAGTAAAATAGTCAACAACTTTTTTTTTGAATTCAGTGCTGCAGTCCTTAATTTCAACTTTAATACCTATCTGGTTTTCAATCGGAGCAATTTTATCTGCAGCTAATTTTTTATTTTGTGAGAATTTGCTTTTATTTTGACAAACAGGCTCTGTTTCATATCCTGTTAAAAAGTGGATTCCTATGACATTATACCCTTCTTTTTTTAAGAAGTATGCAGCGACAAGTGAATCTATGCCGCCACTTACGGCAATAGCTATTATTTGCTTCATTCAAAAAAGGCTTTATTTGTTGGGCGAATTTCCATTGCTCTTGGAGGGCAGGCAAGCAAACAAAGCTCACAAACACTGCATTTTTTCTGATCATAATCAACGGACATTTCCGGTCGTTGAATGGATAGTGCGCCGGTTGGACAAACAGCCGTGCATGCTCCGCAGTGGGTACATTTTTTTTTAATACGCATTACTTCCTGACCCGCATTCTGAACATGCACTCCTTTATCCTTTAAATATTGCACTCCCTGTCTATATTGTTTTTTGGTTCCTGACAATTCCAGAACCATTATTCCCTCTTTTCTAGGAAGTACGGTGGCATTTAAGATGTTGAAAGTGAGGTCATAATCTTTAGCCAGGTTACATACGATGGGTTTTTGGACCTCAGTATGTGGAAAGCGCAGGATAAGTATATTTGAATACACGGTAAGCCTCCAAAAAATTCTTTATTTTTGTTTAGAAAAATATTAGAATAATTGTAATCTCAAAACATGTCAACAGCAACTTCAGAAATCGTCAAATAGTTGAGTGGTTAAGTGGTTGAGTAGGAGACGACTTAACGAGATCTGGACTTAAAGATAGCAGCCACTAAGACACCCGGGCACGAAGAAAAGTGGGGAATAAAAACACATGGTAAAAAAGGGCCTATGTTTGGTAAGTAAGTACAAATGATAACCATAACAGCAAATAGTAAATAACAGATTTATGAACCGCTTTGCATATCGCACAACAAGTCTTGCCATCAAAATGCTTTCCAGCCTTGCAAAGGCTAAAATTAATATTCATGGAAAGGAGAATATTCCTGAAGGGTCTATCATTTTTGTTATCAATCATTTTACCCGAATTGAGACACTCCTTTTACCGTATCATATCAATAATTTGACCGGCATGCCGGTCTGGTCCCTTGCAGCTTACGAGCTTTTTAAAGGTGCTTTAGGTACTCTTTTGGATAAGATTGGAGCGGTTTCCACCAAAGATCCTGACAGAGACCTTCTTATCGTAAAGAGTCTTCTTACAGGGGAAGCTTTGTGGATATTTTTCCCGGAAGGTCTAATGGTAAAAAGCAAGAAGATCATTGACAAGGGTCGCTTTATGATCACTTCCGCCGGGGAAAAACATCCTCCGCATACAGGAGCGGGTACTCTGGCTCTTAGGACAGAGTTTTACCGGCAGCGTTTGCTTAAGATGTCAGAGAGCGTTTCGGATGAAGCAAGACGTCTCATGGATCTTTTTCAGATAGATTCATTGGAGTCTGTTCTTGAAAAAAAGACATATATTGTTCCGATAAATATTACCTATTACCCTATAAGGACTAGGGAGAATATTTTAAGTAATCTAGCGGTTAATCTGGTGGAGGATATTCCTGAACGTATGCTTGAAGAGATTATGACCGAAGGGACCATGCTTTTATCCGGGGTCGATGTGGATATGCGGTTTGGTGAACCTATAGAAATAAAAGAATACTTACAACATTCTGTTATTAAGCGTGATATTTCTGCGACAAGTAGAATAAATTTTAATGATCCAATTCCGTCAATAAAAAGGATGCGAAAAGAAGCGCAGAATATCATGCAACGCTATATGTCGGCAATATACAATATGACAACCGTAAATCATGATCATCTTTTTGCGTCCATGTTGAGGATGATGCCATTTAAAAAGATTAAAGCGCATGACCTCAGGCGAAGAGTATTTCTATCGGCAACCGATAAATTTAATAAGAATGGAGTTTTTTCTCATAATACCATGAAAGAAAGCCAGCTTCACCTTCTTACTGATGATCGTTTCAACAGATTTAAAAATTTTTCTTCTGTTGCAATAGAATCAGGCTTTGTAAAGAAAAAAGAAGAGATGCTGGTAAAGGATACAGCGAAAATCTCTTTTGATTTTCATCGTATACGTATTGATAATCCGGTTGAAGTAATAGCAAACGAAGTAGAGCCATTGATATCATTACAGCGTCGTATCCGTCGTTTGGCACGGGAACCCGGTTTTTGGATAAGACGCAAGATTGCACGCCGACTGATGAAAAAAGCGATTCTCGAATTTGAAGAAGACTATAAAACCTATTATATTGAAGGGGAATCAAAGAAAAAAGATATTGGTACGCCTTTTTTAATCAAAGGCAGCTCCAGGGAGATGGGTGTGGTTCTTTTTCACGGGTATATGGCCGCTCCATTTGAGGTGAAAGAATTGGCTAAATATCTTGGTCGCAGAGGGTTTTGGGTATATGTCCCCCGTATTAAAGGACATGGCACTTCCCCTGAAGACCTTGCTACAAGAAAGTATACGGATTGGATGGAGTCGGTTGATGAAGGGTATGCCGTCATCAGTAACTTATGTAGGCGAGTTGTAGCAGGCGGATTTTCAAACGGAGCCGGTCTGGCACTCGATCTTACGGCAAGGATTGAAGATATGGAGGGCGTTTTTGCTGTTTGTCCTCCCTTAAGACTTAAGGATTTTTCTTCAAAGTTTGTACCGGCCTTGGATTTTTGGAATAAATTTATGGATAAAGTTCACATTGATTCAGGTCAGAAAGAGTTTGTTGAAAACAACCCTGAAAATCCACATATCAACTACTTGCGAAATCCGATTTCAGGTTTAAGGGAACTTGAGCGGCTCATGGATTCAGTTGAATCAAAATTATCCGCTATTCAGGCACCGACCCTCGTGATTCAATCTTATGGAGATCCTGTGGTTGATCAAACAGGTTCAAGAAAAGTATTTGAACTATTGGGCTCTGAAGATAAAAGTTATATCCTTTTTAACTTTGATCGCCACGGCATACTTTTAGGCGACGGTGCACATCGCGTTCACAAGGCGATAGCGGATTTTATTGATCATCTACGATAGCGCTTAAAAGCAGAGCATATATTTATACCGGTTGTCATAAATATGTTCCGATTGACAAGCGTCTGAACTTCCGAGCTAATCGTGGGTACAATTTGAAGCGTTCTACGGCTCG
>CAZQOH010000150.1:0-5940 GCA_964594355.1 uncultured Desulfobacterales bacterium | reverse complement strand
TTATTCTTTACAATTTCTATAGATATTGATAAGTTGACTCAGAACGATTCAATTTGTGAGAAAAAGATGATTTTAGATAATAAAAATACAAATCTTAAAGTTTATGAGTGGATTGCCAAATACACGAAAGAGGGAAAATTTAGTTTGGTAACCGGATACTTTACAATTGGTGCGCTTGCATATCTATCCGATAAAATTAATGAAAAAATTAAGGAGTTTAATTTTGTGCTCGGCGAAATCGTTCACACTGAAAATGTCAAAGCCCGCACTGTCGATTTGTTAAACGATAATATAACCATTGAGGCTGCCTTAAAATTAAGCTCGCTTGCCAAAAAAGCCGTGTCCTTTTTAAAGCAGAAAAAGGTCGAAGTAAAAACACTTGAACCTAACTTTTGTTCTGCAAAGGCCTATATTTTTGAAAGCGCATCCCAAGAGGCACCTGAGCATTATTCTATAATGAGTAGTTCAAATCTGACTGAAGCAGGAACCTAAGATTGGGCAGTCACTGACTGCCCTTTTGAAAAAATCAGAAACAAAGACATTGTTGTATCTGAAACTTGCATAAATAATTATGAAAAAAATGCTTCTTACTTTTACAGGTTTTCAAGATCCATACTCGCTGGGACTTGTTGGGGAAGACGAACATCCGGGTCCAATATTATCCCTTCTTAGAACAAATACATTTGATAAAATAATCCTGTTTTCCACACCAAGAACAGAAAAAAATACATTGGCTACCAAGAGTGTTATTGCATCAGAATTTTCTGACATTGAAATTGCAATTAGAGATTTGCCTTTAAACGATCCTATTGATTACTTTGCAATTTTAAAAGGACTTAGATCTCATGTTCGAGAGATTTGTGAAAATGCTTCTGACATAAATTATTATATTTCAGTAACATCAGGTACACCTCAAATGCATGCCTGCTGGGTTTTACTTGCCGCCAGTGGTGAAATCCCTGCCCGGATTCTAAATGTTCGTCCGGATAAGTTTATCAACAAAGATCGCCCGCTTATTTCCGAGATCGACCTGACATCACCGGATTTCCCAACTGTTCGTTCCAATGTATGTGATATTGATGTTCCAGACTTAAGTTCCCAGGACTATAACACTGCTATTAAAAAACTTGGTATTGTTGGGGATCACCCGGTCATGAAAAAAGCACTGGAAACCGGAGCAATCCTTGCCCCGTCTTTAACTCCAATACTTCTTTTGGGTGAAACCGGTACAGGAAAGGAGCTATTTGCAAAATTTGTTCATTTGATGAGCGGACGGCAAGCAGACAAATTCATCCCTTTAAACTGCGCCGCCATTCCAAAAGACCTTGTTGAAAGTATATTGTTCGGGCATAAAAAAGGTTCTTTCACCGGGGCAATAGCTGATCAGGCTGGAAAATTTGACCAAGCTGACCTCGGCACTTTGTTTCTTGATGAGATTGGCGAACTTCCACTCACCACGCAGGCAAAACTACTCAGAGTTTTAGCTGATGGCATAATTGAACCCCTTGGAGGCACAAAACCTCATAAGGTAGATGTCCGCATTATAGCTGCAACAAATCTGGATATCAGAAAAGCTATCAAAAAAAATCAGTTTCGTGAAGACATATATTACCGTTTAAATGTTGGCGAGATAGAACTCCCACCACTGCGTGATCGAAAAAGTGATATACCCAAAATAGCATTACATGTTCTTGATCGTGTTAACAGTACATTAAAAAGACGAAAAAGATTATCGCCTGATGCCTTAACAAGGCTCTATAATCATTCCTGGCCAGGCAATGTCAGGGATCTTGAAAATGTAATTGAGCGGTCAGCAAGATTGGCAAGGCAGGATATTCTTAATGCAAATGACCTTATAATTTCCGAGCCTGTAACTTATGCGGACCCTTTCGTGGCTTTGCCTGAGCCTAACGAAAATTTTTCTCTTGAGGAGTATGTTGCAAGTGTCCGCAATCAACTGATATTGAGGGCCATTGAAATTGCAAGAGGTAATAAAAGTGAAGCAGCAAGACTGCTGGGAATTACACCTCAGGCTATCCATAAATTTTTAAAAAAAAAGGAGAATAATTTAAACCAAGGTTGAAATAATTTAAACCTTGGTTTAAAGTGCAATAAGGACAAAAAAACAATCTGGAGGCATAATATGTTGGAATAACATCAAATACAAATCCTATTAACGTTTGGCACGCCACTTGCTTTATGTAATGACAAAAACATTACAAGGAGGCAGACTATGGCAGAATTCAGAGTTAACAATATCGTTGATGGTGATACTTTTGATGTGTCTAACGAATGGAAATGGAATGGGAAAACAGGTTCACGCGTAAGGCCAACCGGGTATAATGCGCCTGAGCTTAATACCCATGAAGGTCAGACAGCAAAAAACAAGCTTCAAAGACTATTGTTGGGTGAAACCGTTGACCTTCGAAAAGCTTATCGCATCGACCGCGGGCGTCTATTGAGCGATGTATACTTTAATGGGGAATATCTTGCAGATTATTTCCCGGAATACCAGTAAACATCTTTAAAATTTCGCACCGTGCAGCCTGAAAGGATGTTTCTGGTTTTTGAAAAGAGGTGCCGGTGAAAGAATATTTAAAAGAAACAGATGCAAGAATCATTATTGACGGCATGCTTCGTCAGGCTGGATGGGAGCCGGCTGATAAATCACAGGTGCTGACAGAAATCACTGTTTACGGCCAGGGTGGAGAAAAGCAAGACGGAAGAGTTGTAGAAGGCTCAGGCACTGATGGAGTTGTCTTAACTACTTCAGATGGAGACAATATCCCAACCGGCAGGGCGGATTATGTTCTTCTTTCCCGCGATGGCCGCCCTCTCGCTGTTGTTGAAGCCAAAAAGGCTGCAATTCAGCCTTACACGGCAAAACGGCAGGTCCTTCCTTATGCAAAAGGCTTAGACGCCCCTTTTATTTTTCTTACAAACGGTGAAATTATCTACTTCTGGGATTATACAAATGATGATGCCAGAATAGTTAATTCTTTTTATTCAAGGCGCGATCTTGAGCGGCTTGTTTATATGCGTAAAGAGCGTAAACCTCTGGCCACCATTCCTATCCCAGATTATTATTTACGTCAGGGAGAACAGCGCACTGTCAGGCCGTATCAAAAAGAAACCATGAAAGCCCTTGATCAGGCTGTCGAACTGGGCAAGCGTCGTTTCCTGATTGAGCTTCCCACAGGAACCGGAAAAACAGATATTATCTGTCTGTTCCTTAAACGACTGCTTGAAGCAGGGCATTCTGAACGTATTCTTTTTCTTGTGGACAGGGAGCAGCTTGCAAAACAGGCGCTTGAATCGCTCCAGGATATTTTAAACCAGTATGGAAGTTACTGGCTAAAACCCGGCATGGCGCGTCAGGAAAAACAGGTCACCGTTTGTCTGCTACAGACAATGATAAGCCACTATCATGAATATACAAGCGGCTATTTTGATATTGTCATTGCTGATGAATGCCACCGTTCAATCTACGGGGCATGGCAAACGGCATTAACACATTTTGATGCTCTGCATATCGGGCTCACAGCAACACCAGCCGCCTATATTGAAAGAAATACGTTTAAGTTTTATCAATGTAAAGACAATGAGCCTGATTTTACATATTCCATAATAAAGGCTTTTGAAGAAGGATACCTGGCACCCTATAAATTTGCATCAGGCATTACAGTCCTGCTTGCTGAGGGCGCTGATGTTGATGATGAACATTATGATCCCTTTGAATTTGAACGTAAATGGACAAATGAAGATACAAATCGCAAGATGATGGCAGAATTCGATCGACTTGCATGGGAGAATTATAAAGAGCTGGCGCCAGGTCAGAAAATCGGCCCAGGAAAATCAATTATTTTTGCCATGACCAAACGTCATGCCGCCCGTCTTGCCCAATATTTAAATGAACTTCACCCGGATCTTAAGGGCAAATATGCTGAAGTCATCACATCAGATGTGTCAAACGCAGATGATCTGATACGAAAGTTTAAAAGCAAAAGTGAAGACTACCCGCAGGTTGCAGTCAGTGTAGGTATGCTTGATACCGGTTTTGACTGCCGGGAAGTCCTTCATCTTGTCATGTGCCGCAGGATTTGCAGCCCAATCCTTTACCAGCAGATGCGAGGCAGAGGCACCAGAACAGCGCCGCATATTGATAAGAAAAAGTATGTTATTTATGATTTTTTTGAAAATCATAAACGGTTTAATGATAGCGATGCAGATGTTTGTACCGGAATCAGTGGAGGACCTGTAACCGCGGGTCCGGCTGCTACTCCAAAACCTTCACGTGATTTAATTGAGCTTGGGCTTGAAGATGAATGGCTTAATGCAGTTCAATATATTGAGGTGGGACCTGAGGGTGAAAGAATAGACAAGGGTGATTATGTGACAAACTGGGAAAGATCAATAAAAACCCAGGCCAAAGATGATGCCATTATACAAAAAGTACGGGATTCAAAACCTCTTACTGAAAAAGAAGAGGAAACGCTTGCAGAGCGTCTTAACAACCCGAAGTACTATTTTAATGAAGACAATCTGCGTCGTGCATATAAAAGGCCCGATAGGACTTTAATAGATTTTATAAGGGCTGCACTCGGGAAACTCAAATTAAAAAGCCGTGAACAGGAAATGACGGAAAATTTTCAGGCATGGCTTGTATCCAGGAATCTTAATCCTGAACAGGCGCAATATCTTGCATTGATAAAAAACCGTGGAATTGTTCGCGGCAGAATAGACATTGATGATCTTTTTCAGCCGCCTCTGTCCATACTTAATGCAGCAGGTCTTGGCATAGAACTTTTTGGTGAAAACGGGTTGAGACAGATAATTGACGACCTGAATGACTCTGTTTTTGCTCAAAAATAATAAATGGGAGTTTAAATTGAACCAGGAAATAAGGCAAAAACTTACCCGGATTACAAATATCCTCTGGGCCGGCGGGGTCACAAATCCGGTAACTTACATAGAGCAGATATCGTATCTTATTTATTTAAAACTGCTTGATGAGGAAGAGGTCAACCGGGAGCTTCAATCACGTCTTAGCGACAAAATAAACGGAAACCAGAAACTTTTATATCCCAAACAGGCAAAACGTTACAGGTGGTCTGAATGGCGGTTTAAAAGCGGAAAGGAACTCAGGGATTTTGTTCGCGATGAAGTCTTTCCATATATGGCGTCCCTTGTGAAAGATGAACCCCAGGTTGCCGAATATTTCAGAGACTCGGTTCTTGAGATCGTGGACCCTAATGTTCTTAAGCAGGTCATTGATGAGATTGACAGTATTGAATTCAATAGACTCGGCACAGATGTAAAAGGTGATATTTTTGAATATTTGCTAACGCATCTGGGTCAGTCCGCATTAAACGGCCAGTTTAGAACACCCCGTCAGATTCGCACTATGATGGTCCAAATGCTTGATCCGGATATCGGTGATACTGTTTATGACCCTGCAGCAGGAACAGGCGGGTTTCTTATTGATGCAATAGAATATATCCTTGCCAAGTATTCAACAGAAGCCACAGAAGTCCCGATTTACGGTGAGGAGTGGCTGGAGAAACGAAACCAGACACTTAAAGAGGCAAAAAAAGAGATACCGAATTTACAGACTTATAAAAAAGGTCCCGGCGAAAAAATACCGGACTGGGGGCTTCTTGAGCAGTCGATATACGGCATTGATGTTTCCCGTCAGATGATGCGTATATCCATGATGAACCTTGTTCTTCATGGAATCAGAAATGCCAGGGTAAAACGGGCAAATACCTTATCTGAGCTTGGCGGTCTGACAGAAGACGATCTTGCCAGAAAATATAAAGTTATTTTGTCAAATCCGCCATTTGCAGGCATATTGCCAAAAGAATCTATTCGAAAAGATCTTCCGACCAATTCCAAGAAAAGTGAACTTTTATTTCTTGGCGTAATGATGGAAGCATTGGC
>CAZQOH010000149.1:0-5965 GCA_964594355.1 uncultured Desulfobacterales bacterium | reverse complement strand
TCCAGATCACATTTCATACCGATTCCTAATTGCAAAGCTTTATTAAATGCCAGTTTAGCCGTTACTAAATCTTCAAATGCCACACCCACTGATTTAAATAGAGTTATTTGATTATCATGTGTGCTTCCAGATTTCAGACCTAAAATAATTTCACCAAGTTCTGCATGGATCTTTGTTTTAGAAAATTCTCCTTTTTTTATCGGGATGAGAATGTCACCGGCCTCTTTGAGGCAACCTTCATAGGTGTCAACAACTACCAAAGAATTTTGTAACAGCTGAGATTCGATCTCTTGCATTTGAGGGGTAAACGCACCTACGGCGTTTATATGACACCTATCTTTGATATCAGAATATTTAAAGACGGGAGAGGATGATGTTGTCACAGTAACCAATATATCTGATTCACGTACGACCTGGGCGGATGACATTTTTTTTATGGTTGGGATATTTAACACTTTAGGAGTTTGTTCTACAAACTTATTGAGAATATCTTCCATAACATCGTAAGCTACAATTTTATCAATCGGTCGAACAGCGCAAATCGCCGCCACCTGATATTGCGCCTGATGACCGGTACCGATAATACCCAGTGTTGACGCGTCAGGGCGTGCAAGATATTTGCTTGCTAATGCTGAGACCGCTCCGGTGCGAATACCTGTCAAAAATCCTCCGTCCATTAGGGATATGAATTCTCCGTTTTCTGAGTTACAGAGAAGATATGCCGAGTTTATGGTCGGCTTTCCCTGTTTAATATTCTTAGGATATACAGACACAATTTTAGAACCAAAAGCTTTCGTCTTTTCTAGATAGGAGGGCATGACCAAGTAAGTTCCTTCTACACTAGGTATATTGATATGCATCCTTGTTGGTGTAATTGAGTACCCTTCCTGGTGTTCACGGAAACCCCTTTCAACAGCTTCAATAACTTCAGAAATTTCAAGGAGGTTTTCTAAGTCTTTACGATTTAATACTAGCATATTTGTCTCCTTTCCCAAAAAAAATATGGAATATCTTCCGTTCTGCAAATACAAACATAAAGAAAATAATAAGGCAACAGCAACATATGAATGGGAAAGAAAAAATCCAAAACAAAAGTTAATTTTTATTGTTTCTTGCACTTAAGAATTTGACATCTGACTTTGATATTTGGTAATGTTGCGATTATCTTAAAATCAATAATTAAATATACCTAAGAGAGGATATCACAATGCAGGTTCAAAAAGCTATCGCTAACCGCCTTAGTATTCGCCAATATGCTGAAACATCGATTTCCCATGAACATATGGAGATACTTTTTCGGTCTTTGCAATTAGCCCCTTCAGCCTCCAATAGACAGAATTGGGAATTTGTCTTTGTTAGCGACTCAGATCTAAAGCACCATCTCATACACGCATGCTCTAACCAAAAATTTGTGGGCGACTGCGCCTATTTCATTGCCGCTGTTGCTGATCCTATATTAAAGTGGCACATGGTAGATATTACTATTGCGCTCACCAATTTTACCCTTCAAGCCGCTGAGCTGGGCTATGGGACATGCTGGATAGGCGATTTCGATGAAATTAAGGTTAAAGAACTCCTAAAAGTGCCCAAGGAAAAGAAAATCGTGATCTGCATGACCTTTGGAATGCCCAAAGGAAGGCATTTACCCAGGGAACGAAAGGCTATTGAAGATTTTATATATCTGAATCATTTTGGTCTTAGCTCGAGATAGATAACATGAAATGAGATGAAAAATTTTACATAAATTTCAATTGAGGCAACCACATCTTAAATTCAATTTGTTTATGAAACAATGGATAATTGCAATCGGACTCTTTTTTTCATCGGTTCCATCTCCCGGTTTAGCCTTACAGCTTATACTACCTGAAAATGCTTATCAGGGGGACATGTTCGTGGGCAGGGTTTTACCACTGACCACGGTATCTGTGGGTGGCACAACCCACCCTGTCGGTCCGCAAGGTTACTTTGTTATCGGTGTTCCGCGCCAGCAAAAGACAGACCTTTTAGTTCTTGCGCAAGTTGGCAACAAAAAGACATTAAAAATAATCCGCATACTTGCATACCAGTGGCAGATCCAGGGTATTGATGGTCTACCAGAACGGTATGTCAATCCACCACCTGAAGGACTTAAGCAAATCAAGGAGGACAGTAAGAGAGTTCGAACAATACGGCAGGCTAAGCCCTATCCGGTGCCGCTCTTTTTGGAAAATGGATTTATAAAACCAGTGCAAGGATCAATAACAGGTATTTTTGGCAGCCACCGCATCTTAAATAGTCAGCCTCATAGTCCACACTGGGGTGTTGATATTGCCGCACCGATGAACGCGCCTGTCTGCAGTCCAGCTGATGGAATTGTAAAGCTTGTGGCTAAGAATATGTATCTAATGGGAAATACCTTGATAATTGACCACGGTCTTGGGGTTCAGTCAATCTTCATTCATTTGAATAGCATAGAGACTAAAGAGGGCGAATTTGTAAAGCAAGGAGCGACTATTGCTCGTATTGGTAAAACTGGCCGTGCCACAGGTCCACATCTACATTGGGGTATTAGTGTTGGTACAATCCCTGTTGATCCTGTCCGCGTCCTCAAAAAGAATGTTTTTATTCCTTGAATGGAGGTATCAAGAAATGTGTTTATAGTGTTTGTAAAAATAACGTTCCGTTTCAAAGAATGTATGCAGCGTCTGAACTTCCGAGCTCATCGGGAACGCGTGCACTTTAGTGAAGCGACAGCGCTATTTGGACAAAAGGGGGCGTTTTACAAAGGTCTCGATCCATGAATGATCGTTTGAAGCGTCTATAATTATCAGAGAGTCGGCGGAGGAACAAACATGCATATGCCCACACTCTATTGGGTACCTCAATTTCTGTCGGGGGTAATCTCCACTATCGTGGTTTTCTACCTGTGGCGACGACGGTCAGCTTCCGGGGCAAAAAATCTGATGATTTTGTTGATCGCCACGGCCGGGTGGTCGTTACTTGGTGCGCTCCATAAGATTAGTCCTGAACTACCAACTAAGATTTTACTGGCCAAGTTCCAATATCCGTTCATCCTCACTGTACCACTGGCATTGATAACCTTTACTTTAATATACACCGGCCGGGAGCGATGGTTGACCATACGCAATCTGATTCTATTGGCCATTGTCCCAGTGGTTACCTTGGCTCTGGTTTGGACTAACGAGTCCCACCGGCTTATCTGGAAACAGATCTGGCTGGACGTCAGCGGCCCGATCCCCATAGCGATTTATAATTACGGTCCTTGGTTCTGGTTTTATATCTTTTTTGCCTATCTTGTGGTTCTGTTAAGTACCATCTGGCTTATCCAGACATTCATTCGCTCACCACATCTTTATCAGATGCAGATCCTGGTCATGCTGATCGGTATTGCCGCGCCTTGGCTGGCTAATGTAATATATCTTCTCAGGCTCAGTCCCTGGCCCCACATCGACATGACTCCCATCGCTTTTACCCTCTCAGGTATGGCCATTAGCTGGGGACTGTTTTGGTTTCGGATTTCAGATATTGTGCCCGTGGCGCGTGAAACTGTGCTTGAAAACATACCCGATGGCGTTATTGTGCTGGATTATCATAACAGGATCGTCGACCTGAACCCGGCTGCTCAGGAAATTGTCTCCCGTCCCGTTTCAGAGGTGATTGGGCAATCGGCGCTCAAGATATTCGTCGATCAACCTATCTTTATGGAACATTTAAGAAACGTGATAGAGGCGCATTCAGAGATTATTCTCAGGAAAGGCGACGTACAACGCTACTATGATCTATACACTTCTCCGCTCAAGGACAAGAAGGGCCACCTCATCGGCCGCTTGATCACCCTTCATGATTTCACCAGACGCAAGCATGCAGAAGAAGAAAAATTGAAAATGGAAGACCAACTCAAAAAAGCCCAAAAGATGGAAGCAATTGGAACCCTTGCAGGAGGTGTGGCACATGATCTTAACAATATCCTGTCAGGTATCGTCAGTTATCCCGAACTATTGTTGATGGATCTTCCCGAAGATAGCGTTTTGAGAAAGCCTATCTTAACCATACAAAAGTCAGGGAAACGAGCCGCCACGATCGTGCAGGACTTACTGACCCTTGCACGAAGAGGGATTTCCATTTCAGAAGTGGTGAATTTGAATCATATTATTTCCGAGCAATTGAAAAGCCCTGAATTTGAAAAACTAAGATCATTCAACTTGAATGTAAAGGTAGAGACCAATCTTGAAAAAGATCTTCTTAATATCAAAGGCTCGATTGTTCATTTATCTAAAACCGTGATGAATCTCATCTCTAATGCATCCGAGGCTATGCCCAAAGGGGGTAAGATTTTAATATCCACTGAGAACCAATACATTGATAAACCAATAAGAGGGTATGACTATGTAAAGGAGGGTAATTATGTGACCGTTACGGTATCTGATAATGGAATAGGTATCTGTAAAGAAGACATGGATAGGATTTTTGAACCCTTTTATACTAAGAAGATCATGGGAAGGAGCGGAACAGGACTGGGAATGGCAGTGGTCTGGGGGACAGTGAAGGATCACAAAGGCTATATTGAAGCTGAAAGCAGTTAAGGGGAAGGAACAACATTCACTCTATATTTTCCTGTGACTAGGGAAGAAATCGTGACAGAAAAACCCCTGCGCTCCATAGAAGAGTATCTGGGTAACGGAGAGTCCATTTTAATTGTGGATGATGTGGAAGAACAAAGGGAAATAGCATCTGAAATGTTAAAAAAACTGGGATATGCTGTCACCACGGTATCAAGTGGTAAAGAAGCAGTTGGTTACCTGAAATATAACTCTTCTGATCTTTTGGTTTTGGATATGATCATGGAACCTGGGATTGATGGCCTTGAGACGTACAAAAGGATTATTGAAATACATCCAGGCCAAAAGGCAATAATTGCAAGTGGATATTCCGAAACAGACCGAGTTAAAGAGGCTCAAAGGTTAGGTGCGGGGAAATATATTAAGAAGCCTTATACGTTGGAAAAGATAGGTCTTGCCGTAAAAGAAGAATTGGAGAAGTAGCATTTTAGGAACATTAGGTCTGTTTTATGTAATATTTTGCCTACATCATGAGACCTTTGAAAAATGCTCAATTTTGCCTGCCCGTTAAATCTTTTTTTAAATTTAACCGGGGTTCAAGTGGGTGTCAGATCGCCATGTATCTTACCATTAACAATGCGAAAATTCCCTTGGCCCATCGCCAGGAGCTGATCTTCGGGATTATGGATTTCGGCCCTCACGAAGCACAGACGATTGGTGCGATGTGTAATCCAGGCCGAACAGGTGAAGCTTTTTCCTCTGGCTGGTGCGGTATATTGAATGTCCAAATGGATTGTGGCACAGTTGTAACCGGCATTTATTTGCGAAAAAACCGCCCAGGCCATGGTCGTATCCATCATCGTAAATAAAATACCTCCGTGGGGCTGGCCGGGAAACGGCCAACACACTTCGGCCACCGGTTCCAATATCGAAACCGCTCTGCCCTCTCCGGCTTCAACGACACGGATACCCAGCATTCGGTAGAGGGGGTTATTGTTCATCTGTTCAATAATTTTTTTGGTGATTTTCATTCGCAAAATCCTCAACGCGAATCGCAAAAGCGATCATACGGCAGGTTCGAATACCTGCAGGCTTATTTTTTTTACAAGATCTTTGACGGCTTCCCGATATTCAGCCATATGGGGTGCCTTAAGATGTGCATGCAGAGATTCAAGGCTTTCCCACGTTTCGATTATCGTCACCGCATTGTCCCGTAAAGGGTCTTGAATGGGGATACCGGAATCGACATCGATCGTTGGTGTATAGCTCATACAACCCTTTTCAGCCTTTACTCTCGAAATATTGCTACGGAAAATAGACAAAAATTCCTCTCGACCCCCTTCAACGAGTTCAATGGTTGCAAT
The DNA here is from genome assembly GCA_964594355.1 of uncultured Desulfobacterales bacterium. Classification (GTDB taxonomy): domain Bacteria; phylum Desulfobacterota; class Desulfobacteria; order Desulfobacterales; family JAUVVS01; genus JAUVVS01. The sequence continues at coordinate 42 of CAZQOH010000149.1, read as the reverse complement.
TACGTGTATCATTTCAACTCCTTTCATAATTTTTCAAAATTG
>CAZQOH010000148.1:0-5978 GCA_964594355.1 uncultured Desulfobacterales bacterium | reverse complement strand
AGACGCTGCATACATTCTTTGAAACGGAACGTTATTTTGACAAACACTATAATCTCCAATTGAAACACATATGCTTGCAGAACATACCAGTAACCTGGGGCAGTATGCGCTGAAACGAATATATAAAATGATGGAAAGACATCCATTGATAGGTAAAGTGCGCAACTTAGGTCGAGCAACCCGTGAACGGGCCAATGATGAGTCCGAAGCCGCAGTGTGCGAATTGGGTGTTAAGCTGAGTATAAGACAAATTTCTTTTAGGCTATTTGTAAACTGCCATGGCCAAAATGATTTCCGCTACTTCCTCGCTATTGCCCTGGAATTTCATGCCCAGGTTTAAACCCTTTTGCCACGCAATTTCACAAGGAATCTCACCAAATGGATCAAGATTCAATATCACAGACAAACCATGCTCTATCTGCCGTTCGCCTCGAACTCTGGCACCGCCTGCAGAAATATCCATAATCTCGCAATCGATGCTTTGATTCTCAAAGAATATTTTTGCCTTAAATAAAACGGAATTACGTGAATGTTTACGTCTTGAATACGGGAAATCAGTATCGTTCATTTTATTTACCTGTTGGGGTTAGCGATGAGTAATAAAAATCTCCTTATATGCCTTCAATTTATTTATTTCTTATAATATAAAACATTGCTATAAAAATAACAATTTAACCACTCAACCGCTCAACAACTTAACTGCTTAACCTGGTATAAGCTCAATTTTTAAGCTTGTCGGTGATACTTCGTAGATATTAATTCCAAACTCATCAAATGTTTTTACCATTATGGCATCTGCAAACTCTTTGGAATTTCCTTTAAAATCGACAACAATCGTAGCCTCGTCAGACTTCATCTCTCTGATTTGGACGTCCTCTATTCCAGGCATTTCATATAGCGTCCTTCGAAACATTACAAAATTTGCCAGCCGGCTTGTACCTTTAACTATGACCTCAATCTTTAAAGGCTCCTCAACTTTCTTTTGCCATGCAGCAGCTATTTGAGAAGCAAGTTCCTCACCTATTAAAGAGCCAGCATTTACAATCGCATCATTACCACCTGCAATTTCATCAGAATCTACTTTTACAGCAGTCTTGGTAATAAAAGCGAACTCTTCACCAGTATCTGTCCAGATTGCACGAACTATCACAGTACCCTTAAACGATTTTAGATTTCCACCCATGATATTCGGGGTTGCTTCTGCTGTAGACTTCCCTATAATTACCACATCAGCTTGCAGACGAGTACCGAAGCTAACAGCTTCTTGGATACTAAGATTCAGTTTGTTGATTCCAGATTCAGCCGCCATATCTTGAACCTCGTACCCATGATCAATTATTGAAAACCCTTCCTCTTTAAACTTTTCATTCATGGCCCTCTCTGAAAAAACATTGGAAAAAGAAAAATCTTCTCCCCACCAGTATTTAGGTAAAATGTTTTCAAGACTTTTTTCCGTAATAAAAAAAAGGATCTTAGGCAGAGTCTTTTCTTCCATTGTAATGCCGAAATTCAACAACCGTTCCTTTATTCTTTCGGTTGGGACTGTGGCTTGCACAATTACTCTGAAAAACTTATCGGATGCCGCCTCTGCTAATACCTTATAGTCCTGGATATATTCTCTGGTATTTTCATAGAAAATATTGTTTAGCATATAAAATTTTTGAACCAAAATTTCATGTGGAAGCAGTTCAGCTATAGCTTTTTCAACAGCCGAAACCAGGCTATTTGAAATCGCCTGTTCCCTTGCTTCTGCAGTGTTATTTTTATAAATTCTGCCTGTTCCTATCACCTCTACAACTTTGGTGAAAACTTGCTTCTCAGCCCGAGCAGTACCTGATAGTGTTATTATAAGTGCAAAAAAAATGACTACAAACAATGATCTATAAATAGTGCAAAATGATACAAGCATACTTTTTTTCCCTCCGTCAACGTGCTCAGGATTTTATACTAATTAATGCCTGAACGGGAGTTTTCGTTCAGGCACTAATTATTCATAACTCCCGCACCAGCGTATAATCTGCTATATCTTCAAGAATTTTCCTTGTTTTTGAAGGATTAAAGACTGAAAGAACACTTTTTGCATTTTTAACATATTCCGCTGCAAGCTTTTCCGTATATGAAATCCCTCCATACTTTTTCATCATTTGTATCAATATTTCAAACTCTTTAATAGAAAAGTCGCTATTTTTTATTATCTGTTCCATTGCCGATCGATCTTTCGAATTGGCATTTTGCAGAGAATGGATAACCGGTAGGGTCAGTTTTCCCTCTCTTAGATCTGCTCCCACTTCTTTTCCAAGGATACTGGTATCGGATGTATAATCGAGAAGGTCATCTGCCATCTGAAAAGCGATTCCGAAGTTAAGACCATATTCTGAAAGAGCAATTTCTTTATCTTTCGGAGCATCCGCAAGAAGAGAACTAACATGGCATACACCCTGAAAAAGTACGGCAGTCTTGTTTCGAATAATCTGCATATATTCAGCTTCTGAAACATCCAAACTCCCCTTTCTTATGAGCTGGTGTATTTCTCCCTGAGATACAGCTTCTGCAGTTTCCGCCAAGATTTTAATGACCTTTGTAATTCCTGTTTCAGCCGCAATGGAAAGGGAGCGTGCAAAGAGAAAATCTCCTACGAGAACCGCTATTGAATTACCCCATATAGCATTTGCTACGGGTTTACCCCTGCGTATTGCTGCTTCGTCCACAAGATCATCATGTAAGAGTGTGGCTGTGTGTAAGTATTCAAAAATGGTCGAAAAAGTCTTGTCATAATTCCCTTTATAACCACAAATTCTTGCGGAAAGGACCATGAGTAACGGTCTTAACCTCTTTCCACCACTGAACAAAATATGACTTGCCGTCTTAGAGACAATGTCTAGATATGGATTCAGATTTTGTTTTAAAGCGTCTTCTATATCAGCGAGGTCATCTTCGACTATTGACAGAATTTTTTGTTTTAAGTCACTCATACAGGTTCTCCAGTAAGATCATATTCAAGAGCATCTGTCATAATCACACTGGCGAAGCAACCAATCTCTAATTGTTCGGAATTAATATAGGTAATACCATCGACCTCAGGTGCCTGAAAATATGTTCGCCCTACGAAAAGATCATTTTCTAACTTCTCTTCAACTAAAACCTTATAAACTCTACCTATGTGGTTCAAGTTATTTTTTAAAGATATTTCTTTCTGGCGTGACATAACCTGGTCATACCTATCCTTTGCAACGTCTTTCGGGACATGATCGGAAAGACTGTGAGATGGAAGATCTTCAAAATCAGAATAAATAAAAACCCCCAAATGATCAAAATGAACATCCTCTATAAAATCTAAAAGCTGCTTAAAATCTTTATCTGACTCTCCGGGAAAACCGACCATTATTGTTGTCCTGAGGACGGCACCGGGAACAAGTGCCCGTATTTTATCATAAAGTCTGCAAAGGTCATCATGTGTATATATTCTTCCCATTCTTTTTAAAGAAGATTTGCTTACATGCTGGATAGGAATATCGAAATAGGAACAGATATTATTATGTTCTGCAAATGTTCTTATAATATATTCGTCAATACTTTCCGGATGCCCGTAAAGAGTTCTAATCCAAACATTGTCTGATATGCTTGATAGTTTCTCAAGCAATTTCTTAAAGCTAACTGATGGGCATAAATCCTTTCCATAGGAAGTTGTATCCTGGGCAATTAATATCAGTTCTTTTACACCATCTTTGATTAATGAATGAAATTCACCAACGATATTGTCAATGGGGCGACTTTTTTGTTTACCACGAAGTTTTGGAATAATGCAATAAGTGCAGTTCCTGTTACACCCTTCTGCAATTTTAATGTATGCCATATAAGAAGAACTTCGCACTATTGGTGTGTCCGGTTTTTGAAGTGTAATCAAATTTGGATCCGGCAAAATGCATAACAAATTATTCATAGAATCTTCGGCCGCATGTATGATCTTGTCAAAGGCACCGGTGCCAAGGAATATGTCGACTTCCGGTAATGAATTGGCAATTTGTTCTCTGAAGCGTTCGGGAAGGCATCCGGTAACAATTAAACGTTTGCATAATCCATTTTCTTTAAAACTTGCCAGTTCAAGGATTGCATCGATAGATTCATTGACTGCAGACTCTATAAAACTGCATGTATTGATAATTATTATCTCAGCTTCGGCCGGATCATCTGTAATTGCCCAATCTTCTTTCACGAGCCTGCCAAGCATTATTTCGCTGTCAACTAAATTTTTAGCACAACCCAAACTGACCAGATACAGTTTCATCGTTTATTTGTCTTTAAATCCTTTTGAACAATAATCGACTATGTTTCCGTCTTTTTTCTCAACAACAATCAGACATTCGACATTATCAAGCCTGCCTACCAGATCAAGGCCTTTTTCATGTCCTAAAACCATAATCGCAGTTGCAAGACCGTCCGCAAATGTGCATGTATCAGCCATAATGGATACACTAATGATTCCGTTCGCTACAGGATATCCTGTCCTGGGATCTATCACATGGGAATATCGCTTTCCCTCTATTTCGAAAAATTTTCTGTAATCACCACTAGTTGCTACGGCTTTATTACTTAATGATATCACTTTATATAAGTGATTATATGGCGCATCTTTTTTTGGGGTGTTGATACCTACTTTCCAATGCCTACCATCTTTTTTAAAGCCTGAAGCATATACTTCTCCGCCGATTTCCACAAGAAAGTTTTCTATTTCGTGGATTTTAATAATCTTTGCAACCTGATCAACTGCATATCCTTTTGCAACGGATGAAAGGTCAAGAGAAATGGATGGATTCTTTTTTCTAAAGTATCTATTTTCCAATATCTCTATTTTATTAAACCCTAAATCGGTTAAAAGGTTTTTTATTTTTTCCTTCTTAGGTATAATTCTAATTATTGCCGGACTGTTAAAACCCCAAAGGTTAACCAGCGGTTTTATTGTACCATCCCATGCCCCGTTTGAAAGTTTATAAATATTTTCAGCAATAGTCATTACATTTAAAAAATCATTTGAAACATAAAATTTTTTGTCTGTACTTTTTTCGGCATTGAATCTGCTGATTTCGCTGTCTGCTTTATATATGGACATGCTTCTGTTTATTTCTTCAAGCCTTTTTTCAATTTGATCCTTGAGGCCTTTTGTGTCTTTGAAAAACCAGGCAACAATCTTAATATGATAGATTGTATCCATGGTCTTTCCTGAAAACCGAATCTCTTTTTTTGGGCTGCATCCGGTTAAAAGGATGACAAGAATAATAATAACACTCGTTAATTGATACGGTTTCACAGGTAAGAACCTTATTTCAGATCTCGTTAAGTTGTTGAGTAGTTGAGTGGTTAAGTAGTTGTAAAAATAAGAATAATAGCGGTTTTGCAAAATTAATGGACAACCAATCCCAATTGGGTAAAAACCAATTGTGAGTTATTAGTTATTTGTTATTGGTTAATTGTTTAAAAAGAATAATATGAAAAAATTGTAAACCCTGAACCTTGAACCTCTGAACGGTGAACGGTTACTATAATTCTTTTCCTACTCAACCACTTAACCACTCAACTATTTGACGCTGTCTGGAATTAGAGTGCTAAACACTCTCGTAAAATGGTCTTTTTTTTTGACTTTTCACGAGACCATCAAAGTTAGATATTTAAGTGTTTCCATCCGGAAATGGTAGGTTTTGGTTCAAGACAAGGCCGCAGCTCTTTTGCGACCGGAGTCGTAGCGGGACTACGTCGAGGATCGCAAAAGGGCGAGAACGCCGTCTTGGGCCAAAAGATGCCATTTCCGGGTGGAGACTAGCATATTCTCGGCAACTGCTCGCCGGTCAGCATATCGACGATTCGGCTTCCTCCAATGAGTGTTTTCATGAAAACGTTACCTGGATTATCGGAAATCACTTCTCCAATAATACATGCATCTTTGCCGAATTCATCTTTCCTCATGATTTTAAGGACCTCATCTG
>CAZQOH010000147.1:0-5989 GCA_964594355.1 uncultured Desulfobacterales bacterium | reverse complement strand
TCTTAGTGGCATTTACTCCTATAGCAAGATACAGGATTAATTAATCGGAAACAAAAAAATGATAAAGAGCATGACCGGTTTCGCAAGAGTGGAAAAAACAAATAAGGGATTCATGGTCATATTTGAGATACGATCATACAACAGCAGGTATCTAGACATTGTTTTGCGTGTTCCACACGGGTATCATCTTTTGGAGGATAAAATAAGGAGTCTGATTGCAAAGAGGGTTACGAGAGGTCACATCGAGGCTAAGATGCAGATCAAAAACGATTTCGATGAAGTATATGATTATGAAATCAATATGCCAAAAGCCAAAGCATATCATGATGCCCTTAGACGATTGAAAAATGATTTTAACCTTGATCCTGAAATATCTGTAGACCTTTTGGCTCGCGAGGACGGAGTCATAATACCAGCTGAAAGAAATTGGAACATTGAAGCTGACTTGCCTGCTATTGAAGATTGTATTAACAATGCGATAGATGATCTTGATGAAATGCGGAAAAAGGAGGGGGATTTTATCGCTAAGGATTTTCATGGACGGCTTAATTTTATAGAACAATCTATTGAAAAGATCGAAAAAGAGTCTGATAATCTTTTGTCGTATTATCAGGAGCGCTTAAAAGAGCGTATATCGGTTTTAACCAAGGGTGTGGCTGAAATAGAACCTATGCGTATAGCCCAAGAAACGGCTTTTCTTGCTGATAAAAGTGATATTTCAGAAGAAATTTTAAGAGCGAAGAGCCATATAAAGCAGTTTCGTGACACCATCCATTCAGATGAATCTGCAGGACGGAAGCTTAATTTTTTGTTACAGGAGTTTAACAGGGAATTCAACACCATGGGTTCAAAAGCACAAAGCGCAAATATTTCCCATATGATTGTTGAAGTTAAGTCTGAACTTGAAAAAATAAGGGAACAGGTACAGAACGTGGAATAAGTAGATATCAGTTTTAAGTGTTATGTTTTAGATTTTAAATATCTGTTAAAACAATATAAAATCAATAGCCTAACACTTAAAGCTTAAAACCTAAAAATTTATGAATTTGTAACATTTTAGCTGTTTGAAAACAGGGCCGCTTCAAAGGCCTCGAAAATTTAAATATCGAGTAGGGGGTAATATGGATCAAAGTCTGTTGAACATTGGATTTGGAAGTACTGTTGTTGTTGATCGAGTTGTAGCCATCGTATCACCCAATTCTGCGCCGCTGAAGCGTCTTAAAGATGAAGCCAGAGATGACAAGCGTCTTATCGACGCAACACATGGCCGCAGAACCCGCTCTATAATTATCATGGATAGCAATCATGTTGTCCTTTCCGCCATGCAAGCTGAAACAATATCCCAGCGTTATGCAACCCTTTTAGAACAATAATATCTTGTTATGAATAATCGGGAAATCGAACAATCCAGTGCAAAGCAAGGGTTAAACGTAATTGATAACCGTGGTCATCTTTTTATTATATCTGCTCCGTCAGGTACAGGAAAGACAACCCTTCGCAATGCCGTACAGCATCAATTTCAAGATTTACTTTATTCGGTATCATATACGACAAGAAAGCCCCGTCGAGGGGAAAAGGATGGAGATGACTACTATTTTATTACAAGAAATGATTTTTTAAAAAGGGTTAAAAAAAATAAATGGGCGGAATGGGCGAAGGTTCATGGTAATTTGTACGGCACTTCCGCCGAATTTATAGAAAAGAATATATCTTCCGGGAAAGATATTCTTATAGATATTGATGTTCAAGGTACTTTTCAGATTCTTGAGCGATATCCTGATAGTATTACGATTTTCATCATGCCCCCTTCACTGGATTCCCTTCATACCCGTTTACAATCTAGAGGCACTGACAGCAAAGATGTGATGGCAAAACGTCTTGCGGACGCAGAAAAGGAAATGGAAAAAAGGGGCATCTACCGTCATATTATTGTGAATGATAAGCTGTCATCAGCTGTTTATGAGCTAGTATCCATAATAAGTAAATACCGCTCAGATAATAACTCGATAGTATAGGAATTTCCTTTTAGACATGATGAACAGGATTAACAAGATTTTGGTTTATGTACTACTCTATCTTCCTGCAAATCCTGTCTAATTTATCAAATTGTTTATTTATTAAAAGGCACAAAGAAAAAAGTGAAGACTGAAATAATTTATGGGATTCATCCTGTATTCGAAGCCCTCAGGGCAGCCAGAAGAGAATTTTTTGAAGTCTATATTGCAAAAGATAAGATTTCAAAGCGACTTGAAAAGGTGATTGAGATTACAGAATCCTTAAAAATTCCAGTAAAAAGTGTAAAATCATATCAGCTCAAATCGATAGCAGGTTCCGATATGCATCAGGGAATCGGAGTAAAGGCAAGTCCATATCCCTTAGCGAATATTTCTGATATCATTGATAAACCTAAGTTGCCAAATTGTGATAACTTTTTGCTGATTATAGATAATCTTTTAGATCCTCAAAATCTAGGCGCTTTGGCCAGGACGGCGGTTTGTGTCGGTGTAGACGGTATTATCATTCCAAGAAATCGATCAGCTTCACCTACACCAACCGTGTCCAAAGCTTCTGCAGGTGCTCTTGAGCATGTCTTTCTGGCAAAAACAACAAATATGGCAAATACGATTAAGAACTTACGAAAAAAAGGACTCTGGATAGTAGGAATGGATAAGGATGCAGAGAAATCAATTTATGCCAGTGATTTAACTTATCCTTTAGCAGTTGTAATTGGTGGAGAAGAAAAAGGTATTCGTCCACTTATAAAAAAATATTGTGATTTTCTGATTTCTATTCCTCAGGCTGGAAAGATAGATTCTCTGAATGCCTCCGTGGCAGGTGCGGTTGTCATGTATGAGGTATTCAGGCAGAAAAAATATAAAAATTTGTAAATAACGTTCAAAAGTGTTCGTATAATCGTTTCCCAAAATAAATGGGATCTATTTAACAATAATTCGGCAATGCATATTTCCGAAAGACGATATCAATTTACTTAGGAGGAGGTGACCAAATATTTGGGATTTAACAAACAGCACCTCTAACACCAGAGCTTAGGTGGCGCAAATCCCAAATATTTGGTCACTGTGAAACTCATATGAATTTAACTGTGATATCGCCTTTCGGAAACAGGCATTACCTTTTCTAACTTTGAACGCTTATAAAAAGAAGCCGTAACTTTTGAACGTTACCAATTTCTTATCATAGGGTGAATTGACAAGAAAATTAATATAGTGTTGCCATGGAAAAAAAGGACAGAATAATAAAACAGAGTAATGGAACCCAATATGTTCCGGATTTTCCCATCCTCCCTTTCATTGAAGGAGATGGAATAGGTCCTGACATATGGCGCGCAGCAAGAATGGTAATTGAAAGCGCGGTACATAGAGCGTATAATAACCAAAAAAAGATATCGTGGCTTGAGCTTTTTGCCGGCGAAAAAGGGTATCATAAAACAGGTGAGTGGCTGCCAAAGGAAACTCTGGATGCCGTCAGAGAATATGTGGTTGCCATAAAAGGACCGTTGACTACTCCGGTGGGAAAAGGGATAAGAAGCATAAACGTTGCGATACGGCAGAAGCTTGATCTTTATGCCTGCATCCGTCCTGTAAAGTATATAGGTGCTGTTCCAAGTCCTATGAAGAATCCCGAAAAGATTGACATGGTCGTCTTTCGAGAGAACACGGAGGATGTTTATGCAGGAATTGAATGGCAATCAGGAAGTGATGAAGCAGAATCTATTATATCCTTTCTTAAAGAAGAGATGGGGTTTTCCCTATCGGGTAATACCGGTATCGGTATAAAACCGATAAGCGAAAAAAATACTAAAAGACTGGTAACAAAGGCGATTTCATATGCGCTTGATAAAAATTTGCCGAGTGTAACCCTGATGCACAAGGGTAATATTATGAAGTTTACAGAGGGGGCTTTTAGAAAATGGGGGTACGAAGTTGCCAAGGAGAGATTTAAGGATAAGACTATAACAGAAGAGGAACTATTTGATATTTGCAACGGCAACCAACCGGAAGGAAAGGTTTTAATAAAAGATCGTATTGCTGATATGTTGTTTCAGCAAGTGCTTCTTCGGCCTGAAGAATATCATGTTATTGCAACTTCTAACTTGAATGGAGACTATATTTCTGATGCACTGGCAGCTCAAGTCGGCGGGCTTGGCATGGCTCCAGGCGCAAATATCGGTGACATGTGTGCGGTTTTTGAAGCAACACATGGTACAGCGCCCAAATATGCGGGTCTTGACAAGGTAAATCCAAGCTCATTGATTCTTTCAGGAGCGATGATGCTCGATTATATTGGATGGAAAAAGGCTTCAACATTAATCAGACAGGGACTTATTTCTACCATAAAAAATGGTACGGTAACATATGATCTGGCCCGTCAAATGGAAGGGGCGAAAGAGGTAAAGTGCTCAGAGTTTGCCAAAAGGATCGTAGAAAATATTGGTTAGTCTTTAAAAAAACACTGATACGGATAATGAGAGCTTTGAGAGAGGCTCTTTTCCCAACGCAGTGCTTAGCGTGCGGATCTTTTTTCCATCTAATACAAGCTCAAAACGATTATTTACCAAAAAAGGGCCTTCATTATGAATCTTTATTAACTTATCGAAATAATATTAACTTTAGCATGTTGATGGCCACTTTTTTATGTCCATCCTGCTCAAGAGGTTTTTTGTCGATTGAATCTCCAATTTGCAACAAATGCGGTATTATGTTTAAAAGTCGCGAAGGGGAGGATCATATTTGTGGTGAATGTATAGTGTCACCAAGGAGATTCAGGATTGCCCGTGCCTCTGGTGTTTATGACCAAGCATTTATGGAGGTAATCCATTGTTTTAAATATAAAGGAAGAGTTCAGCTTGCCAGACCACTTGGAATGCTCCTTTTCTCTACGCTTATTCGATATTGGGGTATGAGCAGCATAGATATTATTATGCCTGTTCCTCTTCATATAAAAAGACTAAAGAAGCGGGGCTTTAATCAAGCCTTTCTTTTAATTAAGGACTGGGAAGATATTGCTAGGTCTTTGAATGTTGAAATACCATATATTCGGGAAGCAGATTATTTTTTTACTAGGAGTGTTTGGACAGAACCACAGTCGGGTTTGGGCAAAAAGAAACGGATGGCAAATATCAAGAATGCTTTTAGTATTGAAGATTCCTCGAAAGTTTTTGACAAAAGGATACTCCTTGTGGATGATGTTTATACCACAGGAGCAACAGTAGATGAATGTGCCAAGGTTCTATTGCGTGGCGGTGCAAAGCAGGTGGATGTTCTCACTTTGGCGCGTACTATGTGATCACAGTATTTATGCCGATGCAATCAAAAATTGTAAAACTGAAAGAGCTTAAGCAAAAGATAGAAGTTCTTCGAAGGTCCGGGGAAAGCGTTGTTTTTACCAATGGATGTTTTGATATATTACACGTTGGTCATGTACGTTATCTTGCTGAGGCTAAGGCTGAAGGTGAAATTCTAGTAGTGGGTTTAAATTCCGATGAATCGATGAGATCTATAAAAGGAAACACAAGGCCGATTGTGAGTCAGGATGAAAGGGCAGAGGTTATTGCAAGCTTGTGGTGCGTCGATTTTATTGTAATCTTTAATGAGTCGGATCCTTTAAAGCTCATACGGGCCATAAAGCCCGATGTTCTTGTAAAGGGGGATGACTGGCCTGAAGAAAATATCATTGGGGCTGAATTTGTAAAAGCAAATGGAGGTAGGGTTGTGCGTGTTTCCTTTGTTCCCAATGCTTCAACATCACGTATCATAGAAAGAATAATCATGAAAACCCAAAGAAATAAAAGCACTGAAGATAGATAATAATTGAATGTCTCCGAATTTCTACAACAGACACAGGATAAACAATCATGTCTAATTTGTGGGTATTGCAACTTGATTATTAAAGAGAGAAACGGTGTTTCTTTTTATCAGTTTCCAAATCTTGTAAAATTTACCAATATCCGACATGGAATTTTTACAAG
>CAZQOH010000146.1:0-6002 GCA_964594355.1 uncultured Desulfobacterales bacterium | reverse complement strand
ATTAACGGATAACCCCTAATCGAGTTTTGACTCGATTGGGATTTTAGATTTAATGAAGTCGCTTTGCTCTATCTTTTTATATAATTGGCAGAATTCCTTAAATCTGAAATCTCAAATCTTCAATCAAACAAAGACCTTCCGGTCATTTGCTCCGGCTTTTCGATATCCATGATATGAAGAATTGTGGGTGCAATATCTCCTAAAATGCCCGATCTTATTCCGGTATGTCTGCGAGTATCATCAACGAGGATAAAAGGAACCGGATTGAGTGTGTGGGCGGTATGGGCTTGGCCATTATTATCAATCATCTTCTCTGCATTTCCGTGATCGGCTGTAATAAGTACAGTACCACCTCGGGCTTGCGCTTCGTTAACAATTCTTTCCACACATGCATCAACCGTTTCACACGCCTTGATTGCCGCTTCAAGAACTCCCGTATGGCCTACCATATCCATATTGGCAAAATTACAAATAATCATGTCATAAATTTTCGACCGTAGCTTTGAAACGACTTCTTCGGTCACCAACTTGGCACTCATTTCCGGCTTTAGATCGTAGGTTGAAACTTCTCGTGGTGATGGGATAAGACACCGATCTTCAAGAGGGAAGGGTTTTTCTTCACCACCATTAAAAAAATATGTGACATGGGCATATTTTTCAGTTTCAGCTATTCTCAGCTGACGCAACCCTTTATTACTTATTACCTCACCGAGAATCTCGTCCAGATGAATAGGTGCAAATGCAACAGGTAGACTAAATTTTTCACCGTATGTGGACATACACACAAATTCACAAAGCTTGATGAAATGATCTCTATTAAAGGATTTAAAAGCCGGGTCTGTAAAAGCACGTGTAATCTGTCTGGCACGGTCTGCACGAAAATTGAAAAAGATAATCCCATCGTCGTCCCTTACTTTTCCCAGGAATTTATCATTCTTGTCTATCATCGCAATAGGGCGGACAAATTCATCTGTTTCATCCCTTATATAAGCATTTTTCACGGCTTCGACAGGATCTTTTTCCTTAATACCTTCACCCAGAGCAAAAAGACGAAAAGCCTTTTCAACCCTATCCCATCTGTTATCTCGATCCATGGCAAAATAGCGTCCACAAACCGTGGCAATATTACCAACTTTGTTCTTAATAATATAATCCTGCAGATGCTTAATAAACTTTATCCCACTGTCGGGGGGGGTATCACGCCCATCGAGAATCGCATGAATATAAACACGGGTGATATCTTTTTTACCGGCCATATCCAACAGGGCAAACAGATGATTCAAATGACTATGGACCCCACCGTCTGAAACCAGGCCCATCAGGTGAAGTGACGAATTATTTGCCTTAACCTTTGATATTGCAGAATTCAACTCCTTAATATCGAAAAACGACCCGTCACGGATTGCTGCATCGATTCTCAGAAGATCCTGATAGACCACCCTGCCTGCACCGATATTAAGATGCCCCACCTCTGAATTACCCATAATTCCATCTGGTAGGCCTACAGACTCACCGGAGCATAAAAGTTGAGTGTATGGATATTCTTTATACAACTTATCCAGAAAAGGTGTTTTTGCGAGAAAAATAGCATTCCTTTCACGTGTGAGGCTGATTCCCCACCCGTCGAGGATAATCAGCATACAAAATTTGTTTTTATTTATCATTCTGAAATTTGCCCTTTAATTACTTAACAGGGATATCTGCTATTTCTGAGATCAAATTTTCCCACTTTATCAGACTCTCGGTCTTTATCCTTTTTGCATCTACCCAGAGCCCCTCAAGATCATAGAAATTACGTACATGTTCATAAAAAACATGAATAATCACATGACCATAATCGAGCAGAACCCAATGTCCCTCTTTTTTGCCTTCTACGCTCAGGGGTCTTATTCCGTGTTTTTTAAGATCCACCTGGATAAATTCTGCAATGGCTGTAACCTGGCGGTTTGAGCGCCCACTACATATAATAAACACATCTGCAATAGAACTAAGTTCACGTACGTCAAGCACAACAAGTCCAAAAGCTTTTCTTCCCAAAGCTGCTTTAACATAAAGATCAAGACTAGAATTCAAAGACAGATTAGGATCATCAGTCATAGATATAATCCTTTAGTTTTTATATAATTTTTCACCTTTCCCGGTATTAGGAGCTGAATAGATTTTCCCTCTTTGATAAATTTACGAATTTTTGTTGATGAAATATCGAGCGGATTAAAATCAAAGAAAAAAATGGGCTTTTTTTCAACATGTATACAACATGATTGTGACATAGAAAACTCGTAACCATCTGATATTTTAGATTTACAGTAATTTTCAAGTGTTTCCCGCTTTGTCGAGCGCTCATCAAGCCCCGGACCTGGTCGAACCATTACAATAAATGAGATAAGCATAAATAGTTCAGTATAAGATTTCCAGGTATCAATCTCAAGGAAGGCGTCAAGCCCCAGAATAAAATACAGCTTAGTATCTTCAGGTAGAATGGACTTAAAATAATTAACAGTATCAATTGTAAATGAAAGTCCTGAACGTTTTAGCTCAACATCTGAAAGAGAAAGATCAGGATAGTCTGAAATTGCAAGACGAATCATCTCGAGACGATCTTTTGCATCAGCCACATCACCCGTAGCCTTATGTGGCGGAATGGCGGATGGAATAAGGTAACTTTTACATAGGGCAAACTTTTCCTTCACTGCCTGAATAGCATGAAGGTGTCCGAGGTGAATAGGATTAAATGTACCACCAAACAGCCCAATACGCATTATAGTAGTCCAATTTGGGTTTTTCGAGGCATTATGTTAACTATTGTTCCTTGTTCCAATTTCCAGTTTCAAGTTTCAAATTTAATTGCCTTTGAGGCGCTATTATTTTCATAAGGCCAAGCTACTACGTATCTCTTTTATCCTTCATGCGTTTTGTTCAGCAATTCCGCAATTTTTGACTTTAGATTTTCAATCCCTTTTCCCGTAATTGCAGAGATTAAAATTATTTTTTCCTCTTTTACGGCTGATTGAAATATATTTGCCGCTTCTTTGGTGCCGGCTATATCAAGCTTGTTAAGAACCACGATCTGGTGCTTTTTTGAAAGCTTTTTATCAAACATAGTAATTTCATTGTTTATGGTATGATAGGCATGAAGGGGATCATCCGGGTCAATTGAAGATATATCTATCAGGTGAACAAGAATGCGTGTTCGCTCTATATGCTTCAAGAAATTGATACCAAGCCCTGCACCTTTATGAGCCCCCTCAATCAAACCAGGTATATCGGCTACTACAAAAGGGTCTCCCCATTCCATTTGAACTACACCTAAATTGGGGGTTAAGGTTGTGAAAGGGTAATTGGCTATCTTTGGATGCGCTGAGGAAATTACGCTGATAAGGGTTGATTTGCCGGCATTGGGAAGCCCAATAATACCAACATCTGCGAGAAGTTTCAGCTCAAGCGAGAGGGTTTTTGTTTGGCCAGGTTCTCCGGGTTGAGCAAAACGGGGTGTCCTCTTTGTTGATGTTGCAAAGCGCTTATTGCCCTGGCCTCCCCTTCCGCCTTTTACTACGACAAAGGTTTCACCGGGTTTAGTAAAATCATTTATAATTTCTCCGGTGTTGACGTCACGGGCTATTGTTCCGGGAGGGATTTCAATGATAATATCTGAACTGTTCTTTCCGGTCTTCTGTTTGCCCTGACCGTTAGAACCTTTTTTTGCTTTGAAATGTCTTTTATATCTAAAATTATAGAGGGTGCGTCTTTGCGATGTTGCCATCAGAATGACATCGCCGCCCTTGCCCCCATCTCCACCGTCCGGTCCTCCACGGGGTATAAATTTTTCACGCCTGAAGCTTACGCAACCGCTTCCGCCTGCCCCGGATTGAACGGTGATAATCGCTTCATCAATAAATTTCACTCTGTATAAACGCTGACTTTTTTCCGAGAACGTCCCATTCGTTCATAAGCAACAATACCATCAATGGTAGAAAACAGTGTGTAATCTTTACCCATTCCAACATTATTTCCAGGATGTATTTTTGTTCCCAGCTGGCGAACCAGTATGTTGCCTGCTTTCACCTTTTGCCCGCTGTATCTTTTTACGCCGCGTCTTTGTGCATTACTGTCCCGTCCATTTTTGGAGCTGCCGCCTGCTTTTTTGTGTGCCATTATTCAAACTCCCTATCGTAAATTGAGAAATTGAGCTTTATGCTTCAATATTTTCTATTTTTATCGCGGTATATTGTTGACGATGTCCTTGCTTTCGGCGATATCTTTTTCGCCGTTTATATTTAAAAACAATAATCTTTTTGCTCTTTCCATGTTCAACGATTTGACCTCGAACCGCTACATCATCAAGAACCGGTCTGCCAATCCTTACATTCTCACCGTCTGAATACATAAGAATTTTATCAAAAGAAACTTGATCGCCAACATTCCCTGAAATCTTCTCAACCTTTAAGATTTCTCCTTCATGAACCTTATATTGCTTTCCACCTGATGAAACTACAGCGTACATTCTTTGCCTCCGTAAATTTAAACCGGTAAATTATTTTTGTAAACCTTAGATATCAATTTATCTGCATAATTTGTCAAGAAAAATTTTAACTCATTTAAATTACAATTGCTATTATCATCTATTTCCCTTGCTTATGCTATTTCAAAAATGTATAAAAAAGCAATATTGATAAATTCGTAAAAAACCGAATTCATCAAGTTTTAGGTGTTCGGTTTTTATCTTTATATTGTTTAAACAGATACTTACAACCTAAAGCCTAAACCTTAAAACCTTTGTATAAAGTCATTTTTTAGACTTTTTATGAAAGTATCAATATTCGTAACACATTAGCTCATTTTCATTTTTTTATGAACCTGGTATAACTTTTTATTTCGATTGTCTCGCAAAGTGAGGTCCCTTTGGATAATTCAATAAACCATAAAGTAACATATTGGGATGAAAAATCAAGCGTTTCCAGGCAACACAAACTCCTTGGTGAAGAACCGCTATCTATACGTGTTGAAGGAAAACCTTATTCAGTTGTAATGCGTACTCCAGGTGATGAAATGCAGCATGTGGCTGGTTTTTGCCTTGGTGAAGGTATTGTTGACGCTCCTGACGATTTTCAATCACTTGCATTTTGCGATGGTGAAGATACAAATGTGGTAACTGTTACTTTGAAAGAATCAAGGAAGGACAAAATACCTCATCTCCTTGACAGACGAGGCTTTATCAGTCAAACAAGTTGCGGCCTTTGCGGAAAGGAATTGGTAGAGGATCTTTATCAGATCATCCAACCCCTGGAAGATGATAGAAAAATAGACATAAAAATGGCCCTTAGCCGGCTGAAACAGCTTTCCATACACCAACCTTTACGAGACAAGACACGCGCATCACATGCAGCAGCTCTGTATAACCCTGATTTTGAACTCTTATCGGTTGCCGAGGACGTTGGTCGCCATAATGCCCTTGATAAGTCAATAGGGAAAGTTTTTCTTGACCATAAACTTCAAAACGCCTCTCTTCTTATTCTTTCCTCTCGTATAAGTTATGAACTTGTCCAAAAGGCTGCAAGAGCACGCATTCCTGTTATACTTGCCATATCACGTCCCACATCGCTTGCAGTCGAACTGGCATCACAACTAAACATAACGTTGGCATGTATTGCTCAAGAACCTGGATTATATATATTCTGCCAACCCCATCGCCTTTTATAAAAAACGAAACGAATAATGCAACCTTATTTTAAAAAAATAAAACCAATATGGATAGCAACAACTTTCTGTGGGTTGGTTTTTATATTTTTTTTGGGCGTCCGGCTCGATTTCTTTAAGAAACAATCTCCCGAAATCATTTCTGAGGTGACGGTAATGCCTCAAAAAGAAATATGGATGAATATATTCCAGAAGGATCGTAAGATAGGATATACCAACCGGCGCTTTTTCCAACGGGATGACGGATATTATCTGTCCGAATCGGTTTTCATGCGTATCAATACCCTTGGAATGGTTCAGGATATTAA
>CAZQOH010000145.1:0-6006 GCA_964594355.1 uncultured Desulfobacterales bacterium | reverse complement strand
TCAGACGCTGCATACATTCTTTGAAACGGAACGTTATTTTGACAAACACTATAGTATCAAGGAAAGAAAAACAACTTATCATTTTAGATTTAAACTTAACGGGCTGTTGTTCAAAAATAAAAAATGGCGGTTTTCTATTTACATTGATTCAGGAATATTGTAATAAGATACGAAATCATTTTTAAAAAAAAGGAGAATGTATGACACAAAATACCGGCACTAAACCTGACGAAAAAATCATTGTCAACGTAGATTCTACTATTAAGGACCTAATACCCGGATTCCTTGAAAATAGGCAGGAAGATATCAAATCCATATATGATGCATTAAAAAAGGAAGATTACGAAACCATTCGGATATTGGGCCACAGCATGAAAGGAGCCGGCGGAGGCTATGGATTTGATGAGATTACTGATATTGGCAGGTTAATTGAAGAAAGTGCAGAAGGCAAGAATCAAGAAGAAATTAAAAAGTGGGTTATAGATCTTACAAATTATCTCGATCGGGTCGAGATTGTTTACGTATAAATAATTAGAAGAAATTAAATTATATGAAAATAATTAATATATCAGTCGAAAATTTATCAATTTCGGCCGAATTTAACAATACTGTCACAGCCCAACAAATATTAGAAAGCCTACCACTTGAAGGAGTTGTAAATGTATGGGGTGAAGAAATCTATTTTGAAATTCCACTTGAAATTGATTTGGAGGGTGACGCTCGAGCTGATGTTGAAGTAGGTGACTTAGGTTACTGGCCGTCAGGCCCTGCATTCTGTATCTTCTTTGGACCCACCCCGGTGAGCGCTGACGAAAAACCACGTGCATACAGCCCCGTTAATATTTTTGGCCACATATTGGGTGACGCAACTCAATTTAAAACTGTTTCAAACGGATCAAATATTCGAGTATCTCATTCTTCCGACTAAAAATAGCGAATATAATTATTATAAGTTTTTTATTCACTATAGTCTTGACATATATTTGATGAATTCGTAAAAAGACGAATTCATCAAGTTTTAGGCTAAACTATCATATCTAATACAAGCATATTTTGGACAGTAATCTTTCTTGGAAAAGTTGAAAATGAAAGATACGGACGATGTGAGAATTAAAACCGAAATTGATGAAATTACAGAAAGAATTAATAACATAATGAAAAAAGTGGGAGATCTTGTTCCTGATCAAAAGGAGGAACAGGATAAAAAAGAAGAAAAATAAAAATAAAAGTTGACATCCACTATTAAACCAGTTAATTACACTTGAAATAGTTAAAGATAATTACAAAATCGATTAGTTCAGGAGGAGTCATGACGTTAACCAAAAGTGATATTGTTGCTAAGATACACGAACTGGGCTTTACTAAGAAAAAATCTGTTGATATTGTCGAATCCCTGTTGGAAATAATTAAGGGCACACTGGAAAAGGGTGAGGATGTCCTTATTTCGAGATTTGGAAAATTTTGCGTGAGGGAAAAGGACAAGAGAAGGGGACGAAATCCTGCAACAGGCTCTGACCTGATATTAAAGGAAAGAAGAGTTGTTACTTTCAAATGTTCCGGAAAACTGAGAGAAAAAATCAACAGATAAGGTAAATTAATCCCCTTTTAAACTATTTAGTACTAAGCCATACATACTGATATGGTTTTAAACGTATTGAACTCTTATTCAAATAGCTGCCGGTAAGCAAATCATTCATCCTGTTAGGCACCCCGTCTTCCGATAATGAAACAGTAACAGATTTTGATGAAATATTAGTTATCGCGTATATAACCTGATCTTTACAATACCTAGCTATAGCAAAGGCTTTTGAGCCCACTTCTATAATTTTAAATGGGGCATTGGGATGAAAAGCCGGCTGTCTCCTTCTTACTTTTACCAATTCAAAATATTTATAAAAGATTTTTGAGCGGAAAGATTCCGGATTTTTCAGTTCTGACAGCACATTATCAATTTGAAGTTTTTCTCTGTTTATTGTTCTTGCTCTGTTGGTAAGCCTTACCCCCTCCTCCCAGTTTCGCGATCCTAACAAGCTTTGAATATATGTTGCCGGTACTCCCGGAAGCGTATACTGAATTGCCTGCGAAGCTAAAAACCGATTCGAATGATACTTGTCAATTCCCATCTTTTTATTTAGCAGGGCATCTATATATGTAATATTCAACTCATAAGGACTTTCCGATCCGTCCGGATTTAATTTGTATGCGACATACCCACCATTTTCCTTTACAATCTCAATAAGTTCTTTTATTTCATCATTTGGCAATATTCCTTCAAGAGGGCGTACACCAATACCATCATGTGATGCCGTAAAATTGAAAAATGTGTTGCTTTCAGATTCTAGATGCAATCCTTTTGCCCATGTGGATAAAGCAGTCGAATCTTCCTTTACAAAAGAATAAAAAAGGAGTGGCGGTAATGTAAAATTGTATACCATTTGTGCCTCATTACTACCGTCGCCAAAATAGCTTATATTCTCGTTATGGGGCACATTTGTTTCGGAAAGAATCATCACATCCGGTGCAACAAGGTCAAGTATTTTTCGAAAAAGCTTAACCAAATCATGGGTCTGAGTTAAATGGATACAATTTGTGCCGATCTCTTTCCACAGATATGCAATTGCATCTAGACGAAGAATCCTTGCACCCTGATTTACATAATAAAGAAGGACTTCAACCATTTTTTCAAGAACATCTATACTCTCATAATTGAGATCAATCTGATCCGCACTAAATGTTGTCCAGACGTGAACTGTCTTTCCTGAAATCTTCTTAACCTCATTTAAAAGCGGCAGTGATCTGGGTCTTGTAACCCGAGACAAATCAATGGAAGAGTCCACTTCAATAGCAAGCTCTTCAAATCCCTCTTCTTTCTTTAAATATTTTTTGAACCAGTCGCTTTTTGCAGAAATATGATTTAGTACATAATCAAACATAAGTTGAAAATCATTGCCCAGTGCTTTTATATTCTTCCAGGAACCGAGATCCGCATTAACCGAAAAAAAGTCTTTAACGGAAAATCCGTCATCTGAAGAGAAAGGAAAAAAGGGGAGTATGTGTACTGTTGAAAATACACCTTTTAAATATCTCTTTGCAAATTTATAAAGCGTGTTAAGGGGAGCATCCCCTTTTTTATGCAAGGAGTCACCATAAGTTATCAGCACTATATCCCGCTGTGAAAAATAGCCGTTTCCTTTACTTTTTCTGATTGGAAATCCTTCAATTTGTGAAATAATTTTATTAAAGGCCAGACCACCCTTATTTTCACCATAAATACGAACCAGCAAATCCTTAATTGCTTCAATTTCTTCCATTATATTGCCTCTTCCTTATATCTTGGTGTCTTTGTGGCTGAATATTCTCTTTTAAATATCATAATTAAAAGTGCCGATCAACTTATCATAGAAATTGATATCATTTTTTACGTTATTGCAATTGAAAACTGCTGAATGATATTGTATCGAAAAGTAACATATGTTAGGTATCACTTTTTTGATAAGCACAAAAGGGAAACATCTTTCAGGAGAATTTATATGCGCGCAATCATTACGGCAGTCGGTCATTTCGTTCCCGAACGTAAACTTACAAATAAAGATCTTGAACAGATGGTTGAAACGAATGACGAATGGATCACTACTCGTACCGGTATCAAAGAAAGGAGGATTCTGGAAAAAAGTAAAGGAACATCTTATATGGCGGTCAAAGCTGCAAAAATGGCTCTCAAACAGAAGAATATTTCAGCAGATGAACTTGATCTGATCATTGTTGCCACCATAACTCCCGATAGAATGGTTCCGGCTACGGCGGCAATAGTGCAAAATGAATTGAATGCGGCAAATTGCTGGGGATTTGATCTAAATGGCGGATGTTCGGGATTTTTATACGCTTTAGCCACCGCTACTCAATTCATAGAGACTGGAAAGCACCAAAAAATCATGGTGATCGGCGCAGACAAAATGAGTTCCATTATTAATTATGGGGACCGCAACACCTGTGTTATTTTTGGAGACGCTGCAGGAGCAGTCTTGTTAGAACCTTCAAACGGGGATGATCTTGGAATCGAAGATTTTATTCTTCACCTTGATGGTTCGGGATACAAATATCTAAGCATGGAAGGAGGTGGCAGTTTATGGCCGGCTTCTCACGAAACCGTGGATAAAAAAATGCACTATGTTTATCAGGATGGCAAAGCCGTATTTAAACATGCAGTAATAGGAATGGTAGATGTTTCTGCAGAAATTTTAAAAAAGAACAATTATAACGCAAAAGATATTAAGCTTTTTATTCCACACCAGGCCAATTATAGAATCATTGATGCCGTAGCTAAAAAGATGAAATTTAGCCCGGATCAGACTGTTATTAACTTAAACAAATATGGGAATACCACTGCAGCAACAATACCCCTTGCAATGTCCGAAGCTTATCAAAAAAAAATGATGGAAAAGGGAGACCCCATAATCCTTACAGCATTTGGTGCCGGCTTTGCGTGGGGAAGTTTATTGCTTAGATGGGCTATCGACTGAGAAAATCGAAAAATGCAGATTGTGACCGTTTACAGAATAGCTGTTTAGCCGGTATCACATATCGATATTATATGTCTTAATTTTGCTTAACAGGGAGGGATGGCTGATCTCTAAAAGTTTAGCAGCTCTCGTGCGGTTTCCACCTGTTGATTGAAGCGCACGGACAATTAGTTTTTTCTCCATAGTTTTTTTGGCACTTTTCAGTGAATATCCTTTAACAAATTCATCTATTTTATCTGTTTCCGATTTTATTCCAAGTTCAGGCGGTAAATCTTCCGGTAGAAGAACCTTTTCCCCTGCAAGCACTACAGCCCTTTCGATAACATTTTCCAACTCTCTGACATTTCCCGGCCACTGATGCTGAAACAGAATACGCATGGCCGCAGGAGACATTTCCTTAATATCCTTGTCAAATTTTTTATTGAACAGATTGATAAAATGTTGGCTTAGCAGGGGTATGTCCTCTTTCCAATTTCTAAGTGGCGGCACGTTTATCCTTAATACATTCAGCCTGTAATACAAATCCTCGCGAAAGGTACCATTTTCTAGTTCATTCTCAAGGTTTTTAGAAGTTGCTGCAATTACACGAACATCAACTTTCTTTGTTTTTGAATCGCCAACCGGTCTAATCTCATTTTCCTGTAACACCCTCAAAAGTTTCACTTGAAGTGAGAGCGGCAACTCTCCTATTTCATCAAGAAAAATCGTTCCGCCTTCTGCTTCTTCAAAAAGACCTATCTTATTCTTATCGGCACCGGTAAAAGCACCCTTTTTATACCCGAACAGCTCGCTTTCGAGTAAATTTTCAGGGATTCCACCGCAGTTCACCGGAACAAGAGGTTTGCTTGATCTTTCTCCTTTATAATGTATACTCCTTGCAATTAGTTCCTTCCCAGTTCCGCTTTCACCGGTAATTAAGACGGTAGTATTGTATTGAGCCACCTTGTCTGCCAGTCTGAACACGGCTTGCATTGTACTGCTTTTACCGATCATGTAACCAAATTTATAATTCTCTTCAATTTTCCTGATCCGCTTTCTGAGCTGAACGTTCTCTTTTTTTAATCGTTCCCGTTCTTCTGCCTTTTTAAGCGCCAGGTAGACTTCATCAGATTTAAAAGGCTTTGAAATATAATCATAGGCACCTTGTTTCATAGCTTCAATAGCCGTATCAATACTGCCATACGCCGACATCATGATAATAGTAGTCGAACCTATCTTGTCACGGGCGGAAGCTAAAAATTCCATACCGTTCATTTTGGGCATTTTTATATCACAAAGAATAAAATCATATTGTTCTTGATCAACCATTTGTAATCCTTCGAAACCATCAATTGCCGAATCAACTTGATAGCCGAATTTATTGAGCATAGCAGTCAGCATGTGACGCATGTTTTCTTCATCATCAATAATAAGCAGGCGTTTACCTGCGGTAGATTCATCTTTCTTAATGATGTCTTTCATTGTTTATACCTAACTCGGACAAGCC
>CAZQOH010000144.1:0-6054 GCA_964594355.1 uncultured Desulfobacterales bacterium | reverse complement strand
TTACGAGAGACAATGTTTCTGTAAAGGTAAATGCCGTTATCTATTTCAGGGTAATTGATCCCACTAAAGCAATAATCGAGGTGGAAAACTATAGCTATGCAATGGCCCAGCTGGCACAGACAACCCTGAGGAGCGTTTGCGGTCAGGCAGAACTGGATGAATTATTGTCTGCAAGAGAAAAAATAAATAGTCAGCTTCAGGAAATACTCGATACACATACGGATCCGTGGGGTATAAAGGTTGCGACAGTCGAGCTTAAACATATTGATCTGCCCCAGGAGATGCAACGGGCCATGGCCAAGCAAGCCGAGGCTGAAAGAGAACGGCGGGCCAAGGTTATTAATGCAGAAGGCGAATTTCAGGCTGCAACAAGACTTGCTGAGGCAGCAGAAATTATTCATGTCCACCCCATGGCGCTCCAGCTTAGATATCTTCAGACAATGCGCGAGATGTCTGCCGAGCAAAATACAACAACTATATTCCCGTTTCCAATGGATCTTTTTACACCGCTTTTAAAATTTTTGGATAGAGAAAAAAAAGAGTAGCTATTCGTGTATCACGCAACAAAGGCGCCAAGACAATAAGATTATAGAATATTAGAGAGTAAGTTTAATATATTTTTATTTCCTTTGTGACTTTGTGTCTTAGTGGCTGCATAATTGCTTGAAAGAGAAGAATGACTAACAAGAAAAGGAGATCTATGCATATGAGCGATATAAAAAAGGATACTAAAGAAAAGCCATTAGAAAAAATGACTGTCAAGGACCTGAGGGAAATGGCTAAGGAAATACCGGAGATTACCGGTGTTCATGGAATGAAAAAGGATGAAATAATCAATGCCATAAAAGATGCCAAAGACATTGAGGATGAGCCTGAAAAAAAGAAAGGTCCTTCTATTCAGAAAGCTAAAGATAAGCCTGGAAAAAAGAAAAGTTTTTCTGTTCAGGAAATAAAGAAAAAAATAAGGGAACTGAAGACAGAACGCAAAGCTGCCCTTGAAGCAAAAGATAAAAAAATGGCAACAATTTACAAACGCCGTATCTCCAGATTGAAGAAAAGAACACGCAGGGCTGCGTGATGTCTTATAAAAGATATGCTGGTTAGCCGGCTATCTAAACAGTTTAAGAGAGGAAAAGCGGGCTAAAAGGAATATCTATGATAGATCCTTCATTTGTGGCATTTGATATAGATGGTGTATTTGCCGATACCATGACATTGTTCCTTGATATCGCACGTTATAGATACAATATTGATGGAATCAGATATGAAGATATTACCAACTATTCTTTAGAACAATGCCTTGATATTGATAAAAATATCATAGAAGAGATAGTAAAGAGCTTGCTTGATGGTAGTTACACGGAACCCTTAAAACCTATTGAAGGAGCACCTGAGGTTTTAACAAGGATAGGCAGGAGGCACAGCCCAATACTCTTTGTAACTGCCAGGCCATATTTGGGCCCTATATATGATTGGATAACAGATATACTACCCCTTGGTTCCGGCTCAATAGAGATTGTAACTACAGGAACCTTTCAAGGTAAAGCGGATGTACTTTTAAGTAAGGGGATATCATATTTTGTGGAAGACAGACTTGATACATGTTACCTTCTTAAGGAAACCGGCGTGGTGCCTGTTCTTTTCAAGCAGCCGTGGAACAGGGAAAACCATCCCTTCATGGAGGTTGAAAGCTGGAACGAGATCGAATCATTGATTAAATTTTAATGGCTTCACTCATTTTAAATAACCTGATTAGATTGTTTATTGAATCTTTATCCTCAGAAAAAGGATATTCAGCAAATACAAGCCGTGCCTATTTGCATGATCTTAATGAATTCGTATCCTTTATTATTAATAAACGGTTTTCAGGCAAGGAGAATCAACAAGATAAGGACAAGTTAAGGGTCGATGAAGTAGAAAGCCTGATGATCAGGGGTTATCTGGGATATTTACATAAGAAAAACAAAAAGGTTACAATCGCGCGCAAGATTTCTGTTTTGCGTTCTTTTTTTAGATACCTTGTCAAGCATGATATTATTTCCGATAATCCGGCAGACTTGATTTTAACGCCAAAGCAGGAAAAAGTAATTCCCATATATCTTACTGTTGATGACATGTTTCGATTGCTTGACTCTTTAAAGACGAATTCATTGTCTGGTTTAAGAAATCGTGCTATTTTTGAAACCCTTTATTCCAGCGGTATACGTATATCGGAGCTTGTAGGCTTGAATGTCTTTGATATTGATGTTACAGAGTATGTGATACGTATTCTTGGAAAAGGGAACAGGGAACGGATTGTTCCTATTGGCAAAAAGGCTATGGATGCTATCAAGGCATATAGAGAAAGATTATGGACGGAAGAGGGAATTCATCCGGATAAAAACGGCCCGACCTTTTTAAACATGAACAACGACCGTCTCACAGCCAGATCAATTGCCCGTATCCTTGAAAAAGCAGCAAAAGAATGTGGCCTTTCAATACCTGTTTCCCCCCATTCTTTGCGACATACATTTGCTACCCACATGCTTGATGGGGGGGCGGACTTAAGGGTTGTACAAGAACTTTTGGGTCATAAAAGCCTTTCTACAACCCAAAAATACACACACGTCAGTATAGACAGATTAATGGAGACATATGACAAAGCACATCCAAGAAAATAGTTGGTTATCCGGTTCAGATATGACTTTCCACGGAACAACAATACTTGCCGTAAGGCTTAAAGATAAGGTGGCGGTTGCAGGTGATGGTCAGGTTACCCTGAACAACACCATAATTAAACATCATGCAAAAAAGGTCAGAAGGATATACAACGACAAGATTATAGTAGGATTTGCAGGTGCTTCTGCCGATTCAATGAACCTTTCAGAACGTCTTGAGGCAAAGCTTGAAAGATACAACGGTAATTTAACACGCAGTGCCGTTGAATTGGCCAGAGATTGGCGGACAGATAAATACTTAAGACGTCTTGAGGCAATCATGGTGGCCATAGATGAGACCAAGATGTTCCTCATTTCAGGAAACGGTGATGTAATTGAACCTGACAAAGGTGTAATCGGTATAGGATCTGGTGGCGTCGTTGCTCAGGCAGCAGCAACAGCCCTTTTAGACAATACGGATCTTGATGCAAGGAGTATTGTGGAAAAAGCAATGGAAATAGCATCTTCCATATGTACATTTACGAATGATACGATAACAATAGAAGAATTGTAGAATATCAGATTTAGCTGGAGTAAATATTGCCTATACTTAAAATGGTTATATTTTAGAATTTATAATTCTGTATAATTTAACAACAAACATAAACGATTGTGAATTAAAAATATGAGTAATCTTAAACCATCTGAAATTGTTAAAGAGCTGGATGAATATATCATCAGTCAACAAAAGGCAAAGCGATCCGTTGCTGTTGCGTTGAGAAACCGATGGCGAAGACGGCAGGTTCAAGAAGAACTTCGTGATGAGATTCTGCCAAAAAATATTATACTTATTGGCCCCACAGGGGTAGGGAAGACGGAGATAGCAAGACGGTTATCCATCCTTACGGACTCTCCATTTAGCAAGGTCGAAGCTTCTAAATTTACTGAAGTTGGGTATGTGGGGCGAGACGTTGAATCGATGGCAAGAGACCTTTTGGAGCTCACTGTTAATAAGCTTAAATCGAGAGAGCAGGAGGCTGTGATTGAAAAGGCTAACCAGATTGCTGAAGAAAGGATGCTTGACCTTTTGCTGCCAAAATCGGGAGAAAAACAAAACCTAAAAAATGAATCTTTACAAGAAACACAGTTTGCACTTGTAACTCCCAATAGTGATGAATCGTTATCAGCTAGAGAGAAGCTCCGTGGTATGCTTCGTAAGGGAAAACTTGATAATCGATATGTTGACCTTAACGTTTCAGATCAGGCCATGCCTGTGGTGGAGATTTTTTCAAATGTCGGCATGGAAGAAATGGGAGTAAATTTTAAAGATATGTTGGGAGGACTTCTGCCAAAAAAAACAAAGAAACGGAAGATAAAAGTGCCGGAAGCCATGGAAATTCTGGCTCAAGAGGAAGCTCAGAACCTTGTAGATATGGACAAGGTAGTACAACAGGCTATTGAGAAAGTTGAGCAGTCCGGAATAATCTTTCTTGACGAGCTTGACAAGATTGTAGGAAAGAATGAAGGACACGGCCCTGATGTATCTAGAGAGGGAGTTCAGAGGGATCTTCTTCCGATAATAGAGGGCTCAACTGTTATCACCAAGTACGGTCCGGTTAAGACAGATCATATCCTTTTTATTGCAGCCGGTGCATTTCACACAGTCAAACCGTCGGATTTAATCCCGGAGCTTCAAGGTCGGTTCCCGATCAGGGTGGAGCTTGATTCCCTCGGGAAAGAAGAATTTTTACGGATTCTAACCGAACCCAAAAATGCTTTACTTATACAATATCTGGCACTTCTAAAAACGGAAGGTATTGATGTGGTTTTTGAGGATGATGCAGTTGTTGAGATATCAAGGATAGCTGAAGAGGTTAACAACCTGACTGAAAACATAGGGGCAAGAAGACTACATACCGTCATGGAATGCCTGCTTGAGGACATTCTTTTTGATGCGCCTGACATGAAAGAAAAAAGGAAAGTAATTAACAAAAAATATGTGGATGATAAATTAGGCGATATCAAGGACGATGAGGATTTGAGCAGATATATTTTGTAACGAGCCAAATATGAAAAACGAAATAATAAATAATGCAGAGAAAGTTATTGCTACAACTTATAAAAGATTTCCCATTGTAATTAAAAAAGGGAACGGATGCACTCTTTGGGACACCGAGGATCGTGTTTATACCGATTTTGTTGCGGGAATTGCCGTATGCAACATTGGACATGCACACCCGAGGGTTTCAAAAGCGCTTTCACTACAATCGGACACTCTTTTTCATGTGTCAAATCTTTATTACACAATACCTCAGATAGAGCTTGCCTCATGGCTTGTTGAAAACAGCTTTGCCGACAGGATTTTTTTCTGTAACAGCGGGGCGGAAGCAAATGAAGCCGCAATAAAACTAGCCAGAAAGTATTTTACAGATAAGGGAGAGACAGGACGATTTAGAATCATTGCCATGGATAAATCTTTTCATGGTCGTACAATGGCAACTCTTTCTGCTACGGGTCAGGACAAAATAAAAAAGGGTTTTGCGCCCTTACTTGAGGGTTTTGATTTTGTTCCATTTAATGAAATAGAAGCATTACGTAATAAAATCGAACCATCAACATGTGCAGTTATTATAGAGCCTATTCAAGGTGAAGGCGGGGTTCGATGCCCGGATCCGGAATACCTAAAAAATGTAAGACAGATTTGCGATGAAACAGGTACCCTTCTTATCTTTGATGAAATACAGACCGGGATGGGACGTACGGGCAAACTATTTGCGTATGAGCATTTTGGAATTGAACCGGATATAATGACTCTGGCCAAAGCACTTGCCAACGGATTACCCATTGGAGCCATGCTTGCTAAAGAACATGTTGCTTCTGCATTTGGTCATGGTTCACATGCTTCTACATTTGCCGGCACTCCCATAGTAACGGCTGCTTCACTTGAGGTTGTCAAGGTACTTACCGAAGATAAGATTATAGATCGTTGTTTAAAAGTAGGAGAGTATTTTAAAGAAAAACTCATATGGTTGAAAAGCAGGCATGAATCTATTGAAGATGTTCGCGGTATAGGTTTACTTTTAGGAATGAAGCTGAAAAAAAAGGGAGACTCCGTTGTAATGAACTGCATGGAAAAGGGTTTTCTTATCAATTGCATCCAGGAGAATATTTTGCGATTTATCCCACCACTTATCATAGGAAAAGATGAAATCGACTCCCTTGTAACGTGTCTCGATGAAATATTGGACGATACTTAAAATAGTCTTCTTTTGAGCTTTTTTGATTCAGTACAATACTGGCAGTTGGTCATTCAATGGAAATTCAGTAGAAATTATACCGGTTATCATAAATATATTCCGATTGACCAGCGTCTGAACTTCCGAGCTCATCGTGGGTACAATTTGAAGCGTTCTAAGGC
>CAZQOH010000143.1:0-6100 GCA_964594355.1 uncultured Desulfobacterales bacterium | reverse complement strand
AGAATGCCATAAACAATGCAATCGCATCACCAGAAGCTCTTAACCGCAGTAAATACAAAGCCCAGCAGACGCGCAGGATTCTCGACAGGCTTGTTGGATACCAGATATCTCCCCTGTTGTGGCGCAAAGTAAAAAGCGGTCTTAGCGCAGGACGCGTACAATCTGTTGCAGTACGGATAATTTGTGAAAGAGAGCGGGCAATACAAGCCTTTGAGCCGGAAGAATACTGGTCAATAACCGCCCGTCTTGAGGACGTCTCACCACCACCGTTCACTGCAAAGCTTGTCAAAAAGAGTGGGAAAAAAATAAAAATTCCTGATCAAAATTCAGCTTCGATCATATTGGATGAATTGTCAGGAGCCAAATTTGTTGTAGAAAATGTCCTAAAAAAAATTACAAAAAAGAACCCTTTACCCCCCTTTATTACAAGCAAGCTCCAGCAAGAAGCCATAAGAAAACTCAAATTTACCGCCAAAAAAACCATGGTAATAGCTCAGCAGCTTTACGAAGGTATCGAACTTGGACCCGGAGAACCTGTAGGACTTATAACTTACATGCGTACCGATTCCACTAGAATTTCAAAAGAATCTGCCATAGAGGCACTTAAACTGATTCGTAAAAATTTCGGAGAAAAATATGCTCTTGAAAAACCAAGATTTTTTAAAAATCGCAAAAAGGCTCAAGATGCACATGAAGCCATACGTCCCACCTCAGTCTATAATACACCCGAAAATGTAGCTTCTTATCTTTCCAAAGATCAGTTGACTCTATATCGTATTATCTGGCAACGTTTTGTTGCATCTCAGATGAAAGAAGCATTAATTAACCAGAATTCTGTTTCGATCAAAGCCGATTCCTACTTGTTTAGCGCAAGCGGGTCGTCCATTAAATTCCCCGGATTTATGACCCTTTATATGTCCGTAGACGAAGAAATAGAAAATAAAAAGAAAAAAGAAAAACTTCCCGAGCTTTCCAAAGGCATGGTATTAAAACTTAATAAATTCGAACCGAAGCAACATTTTACCATACCACCTCCAAAATTTTCGGAAGCCTCTTTGGTAAAAGAACTTGAAGAGAATGGGATAGGTAGACCCAGCACTTATGCCGCTATTCTATCGACAATAAGAGAAAAGGGATATGTTGATCTTATAAAAAGGTATTTCATACCGAATGAACTGGGATTCCTGGTAAATGACCTATTGATAAATAGTTTTCCCGATGTACTTGATGTCGCTTTCACCGCTAAAATGGAAGACCATCTAGACCGAATAGAATCTGCAGAGGCAGATTATTTAGATATTCTGACCCGTTTTTACGATCCCTTTAAAAATGAAATTGAAAAAGCATCAGAGGAAATGCTCAGTCTAAAAAGTTTTGGAGTGTCCACCGGACTTGTCTGCCCGGAATGCAAGAAACAACTCCATATCAAGGTGGGTAAAAATGGACATTTCCTTGCGTGTACAGGATATCCAAAATGCACCTATACCAGAAATTATAGCCGGGATGAAAAGGGAAAAATTCAACCCATCGAGCAACCCGATATTGAAACTTCAGATCAACTTTGTGAAAAATGCGGTAAACCCATGCTCATAAAACAGGGAAGATATGGGGCATTTCTTGCCTGTAGCGGTTATCCGGATTGCAAGAACACTCGATCTGTTAATTCAGATAGTTCAAAGGTATCAACAGGTGTAAAATGCCCGGAAAAGGATTGCAGCGGCACCATTGTAGAAAAAAAGACCAGACGAGGAAAAATCTTTTACGGTTGTAACCGCTTTCCTGATTGCACATTTGCCACATGGGACAAGCCGGTAGCAAAAGAATGTCCCGAGTGTGGTGCCATGCTCCTAGTCGAAAAATCCACCAAAAAGGAAGGTCTTTTTCTCTCCTGTCTTAATAAGGAATGCGGATTCAAAGAAAAAAGTAATAAAAAAGCTTGACATTATTTTTTAGTGCTGTTAGAGGCTTTCTCAAATATCTATAAAAAAGTAAATATCATGAAAAAAACATTTGCCATTATCAACATTATTAACCTAATTATTGTCCTAATAGTCGGGATACTTCCCTGCTATGAGGAAAGGGGCTGATAATGGCATAATCGTATAAATTCAAACTAAAATCCGTTACCAGCCCTAAACTGGTAACGGATTTTTTTTTGGGGAATCTAAATCAATAACACTTAAAATCTTTGTAATAAGCCGTTTTTATAACTTTTGACGAAACTATCAATAATAGCAATATCGTAAGAAAAGGATTTATTATGGAACTAACAGGCGCACAAATTATGATGAAGGTACTAAAGGAAGAAGGTGTTGAGTCGATCTTCGGATATCCAGGTGGTGCCGTCATAGATATTTATGATGAGGTCGCAAAATCAGATATAAAACATGTACTGGTCCGACATGAACAGGGTGCGGTTCATGCTGCGGATGGTTATGCAAGAGCCGGCGGGAAGGTGGGAGTCTGCCTTGTAACATCCGGCCCAGGTGCAACTAACACGGTGACAGGAATTGCATCTGCCCATATGGATTCTATTCCCATCGTTATATTTTCCGGTCAGGTTCCAACAAAGCTTATCGGTAACGATGCATTTCAGGAAGTAGATATTATCGGTATTACAAGGCCGTGCACCAAGCACAGCTATCTCGTAAAGCACACGGAGGATCTTGAAAGGATTATTAAAGAAGCTTTTTTTATAGCAAAATCCGGCCGTCCCGGACCGGTTCTGATTGATATTCCAAAGGATGTTGCCAACACAAAAATATCTTACAAGCCGTTTAAAGAATTTAATCTCAAGTCTTACAATCCCACTTACAAACCATACGTTAAACAGCTGGATAAGGTCGCAAAGCTTATAAAGAATGCTGAAAGACCGGTTATTTTTGCCGGTGGAGGAGTTATCCTGTCAAAAGCATCCGAAGCACTAACAGAATTAGCACGGAAAACCCAAATTCCCGTTACTACATCTTTAATGGGTCTGGGGGCATTCCCCGGTACAGATCCTTTATGGCTCGGCATGATCGGCATGCATGGTACTTATCGTGCCAATATGTCAACAGGTGCCTGTGATCTTATTATTGCCGCTGGTGTTCGCTTTGATGACCGGGTTACAGGAAAGACTGATGTGTTTGCTGCTCAAGCAAAAATTGTACACATTGATATTGATCCGACATCAATACGCAAAAATATTCCTGTTACAATTCCCGTCGTAGGGGATTGCAATATCACACTTAATCAACTTAACCGTCTCATAGACAAAGAGGATTTAGGCAATCTTAAGAAAAAGAGAAAAAAATGGTTTGATCAGATTGAGGAATGGAAAAGCACAAAACCTCTGGCATATAAGCAGGAAGATATTATTAAGCCACAATATGTTGTTGAAAAACTTTACGAACTGACAAAAGGTGAAGCTATTATCACAACAGAAGTGGGTCAGAACCAGATGTGGGCAGCCCAGTATTATCATTTTGACCAACCCGGCCATTTCATTACTTCCGGTGGACTGGGATGCATGGGGTTTGGGCTTCCTGCAGCTATCGGCGCCCAAATCGCATGTCCGGATAAACTTGTAGTAGATATTGCCGGGGACGGCAGTATTCAGATGAATATCCAGGAAATGGCGACTGCCGTACAATACAATCTTCCGGTTAAGGTTGTGATCTTGAATAACGGATATCTCGGCATGGTAAGACAGTGGCAGGAGCTGTTTTATGATAAGCGTTATGCTTGCACATGCATGGAACATACTCCAGATTTTGTGAAGCTGGCCCAAGCTTATGGAGCAGTTGGCTTAAGGGCTACCAAGCCTGAAGAAGTTGAATCCGTACTTTCAGAAGGCCTTTCTTCCCCAAAAACCGTAATCATGGATTTTGTGGTGGAACGGGAAGAAAGTGTTTATCCAATGGTTCCGGCAGGAGCGCCCATTACGGAGATGCTGTTGGTTTAGTATAATATCGTTATTCGTTAATAGTCTCGAGACCTTTGAAAAATGCTCAATTTTGTTCAAGTTCAAGGAAGGCGAAAATTTTAACCACAGGAATACATTGAGTATTTTGAGGATTAAAATTTGAACCTGACACAGAAATTGGGCAAAAGGGGGCGTTTTGCAAAGGTCTCGTCTCGTAAAAAGCCAGAAAAGCGACCTTTTTACGAATTCATCAAGATTTAGCTAATTATTATTCAAGATATGAAAGGATATTATTAATGACTGAGGAGAAACATATTTTTTCCATGATGGTGGACAACCAGCCCGGCGTGCTTTCCAGAGTTGTTGGATTGTTCAGCGGTAAAGGATTTAACATTGAAAGTCTCTGTGTTGCAGAAACTATTGATCCTCTCGTATCAAGGATTACGATTGTCACTAAAGCAAACAAGCCTCTTGTCGAACAGATTGAAAAGCAACTTAATAAGCTCATTAATGTAATAAAGATAAGAGATCTTACGGGCCCAAAGTCCGTTAAACGTGAAATGGCCCTAATCTGTGTGAGAGCCAAATCTGAACATCGAGCTGAAATCTTAAGGATTGTCGACATCTTCAGGTGCAAAGTTGTTGATGTTGGGCGAGAGCATTACATTATTGAAGTAACCGGTGATGAAGGCAAGATATCCGCCCTATTGAGCCTTCTTAAGCCCATGGGGATCAAAAAAATTGCTAGGTCGGGAACTCTGGCGCTGTTTAGGGAACCAAAGTAATTAGTTCTTATACTAACATGGCAATCTTTACACTTTTGAATTTTGTAATTTGCCATATGTCATTAACTTCGCTGAAATTCGATTCGCTGAAACTCAATTGTCATTAAAACAACTGATTTCTACTGAATTTTTATTGAATTTCCATTGAATGATCAACTGCCAGTCTGGCACAGAATTAAAAAGCTCAAAACAAGATCGTTTTAAGCATAACAATAACAATTAAACCCTAAAGGAGAGTAACATGGCAAATATCGATTTTGGAGGTGTCGTAGAAGAAGTAATTACATCTGAAGAATTTTCTCTGGATAAGGCTAAGGAAGTGCTCAAAGATGAAACTGTTGTCGTACTCGGTTACGGTGTTCAAGGTCCAGGACAGTCTCTGAACATGAGAGATAATGGTATTAATATAATTGTGGGACAGCGTGAAGGGGGCAGATCATGGGAACGTGCGGTAGAGGACGGTTTTGTACCGGGTAAAACTCTCTTTCCCCTTGAAGAAGCCGCCCAAAAAGGGACCGTTATACAGTTTCTCCTTTCAGACGCCGGTCAGGTTGCAACATGGCCACAAATAAGAAGTTGTCTGAGAGAGGGTGACGCTCTTTATTTCTCACATGGATTTTCAATTGTTTATAAAGACCAAACAGGTATTGAACCCCCTGAAAATATAGATGTAGTTTTAGTTGCCCCAAAAGGATCAGGTCTTACCGTTCGTAGAAACTTTCTGGACGGCAGTGGCATCAACTCAAGTTTTGCGGTATTTCAGGACTTTACCGGCAAAGCAAAGGAAAGAACACTCGCCCTGGGGATCGCTATCGGATCAGGCTATCTTTTCCCCACCACCTTTGAAAAAGAAGTCCACAGCGATCTTACCGGCGAGCGCGGTGTTCTGGTTGGCTGTTTACTGGGTGTTATGGAGGCCCAATACAATCTTCTTCGAAAACATGGACATAGCCCAAGCGAAGCTTTTAATGAAACCGTTGAGGAGCTTACCCAGAGTCTAATTCGTCTTGTAGCTGAAAACGGCATGGACTGGATGTTATCAAACATCAGTACGACTGCGCAACGGGGAGCCTTAGATTGGGGCCCGAAGTTTAGAGATACCGTGGCTCCTCTTTTTGACGAACTATATAAAAGCGTTGTAGCCGGTCAAGAAACAAAAAGGGTTCTTGAGACTAACAGTGCTCCCGATTACAGGGAAAAACTACAAAAGGAACTCGATGTAATACAAAATTCCGAGATGTGGAAAGCGGGTGCTGCAGTTCGATCCTTAAGACCGGAAAGACGTTAGGACCCCAATTGTGGGAAAAACCGATTGGGAGTTATTCGTTATTTGTTATTGGTTAATCGTTTAAATAGATTTATAAAATGAGCCGATCATCAAATTTTAATAACGAATAACTATTAACAA
>CAZQOH010000142.1:0-6104 GCA_964594355.1 uncultured Desulfobacterales bacterium | reverse complement strand
ACAAATTAAAATAATTAGAAATTAACAATTTATATAATTTGGAAATCTACAAAAGGTCTCTATATATGGTCGCATACCTGCCAGTCAAGTTACATTTGATTATACTGATCAAATTGGATGTGATTATCACCTTGATATTATATTAATATTTCTTTTGAAAAATTTTTCCAGCTTGTCCATCATAATATCTTCTGAAAATTCCTTTTCTATTGTATTTATCGTATTTTGACTTAGCCTTTTTCTCAAATCAGGATTTTCAATGAGAAAGAGTATTTTATTATATAGCTGTATATTGTCATCACAAGGAACTAATAGAGCATTGTAACCGTCTTTAACCATTTCAGTCACACCGCCTGCATCGGTGGTCACAACTGGCTTTCCAACAGCAAAATATTCAACAACATTATTAGGAAATCCTTCGAAACGAGAATTGGATACCGCAATGTCATAAGCAGCAGCAGCACACATCGGATCAGTGGTAAACCCACCAAAAATGATTCGCCCAGAGAGGTTCAATTCGCTTACAATGCTTTTTAGTTTTTCTTTTTCCTTCCCTTCTCCCATAATTATGAGGTAAATCTCAGGATGTTTTTCTGCAATTCTGCTAAATACCTGGATCAGACTGTCAACACCTTTGACTCTGGACAATTGGGACGTCACACCTACAATGAAGTCTTTGTTAGACAACCCCCATTTTTTTCTTTGATGCCTGATTTCATCCACTGAAAACCGTTTGCAGTTCTCCCCATTATAAATCGTTGTAAATTGGGAACCATCCAACCATTTAGCCTTTTTCATAGCATTTTTTCTGACCAGATCACAGGGCACGATGCACTGATCCACTAACAAGCGATGATGCCACTTGACTTTTAATTTTTCGTTAAAATCATCTTCACGCCCAACCCTGCGCACATTTGGAATTCTACATATCCGGGCCGCAATTCCTCCTGCAATTACTTCTTTTTCAATATTTGTAATAACCAAATCTATCTTGTTGCTTTTTATAAAGCGGATAAGGAAATAAATCATTAACGGATTGTAATCCATGCCCAATTTTTTGGGAAATAGCTTTAGATCCTTTGACGCTGATTGGATAAAACGGCCATTGGGGTGGGCTAATATCCAAACACTGTGACCTTTTCGTTTAAGCCCAAATGCAGTTTTTTTCATCCAGGTAGAAACACCACCCCAATGTTTTTTTGAAGTAATATAAAGGATATTCATACTAAGCCCTACTCTACTCTGTATCGTTTCTGCGAATAAGTCCTTTAATTTTTTCAACTACCATCTCTGGGGCGATTTGCTTCATACACTCCATGGTTGGACACGTCGCCATGGGGTGGTCTGAAGTAAAACATGGGCCACATTCTGCCTTTGTAGCGAGATTTATATGGATGTCATATCCTGTAATTTCAGGACGTAAAGCACCTCCATAGATAATCACTGAAGGCTTATTGACTGCATTTGCCAAATGCATAAAGCCGCCTTCGAGAAAAACACCCGTAAGTGATCTTCTAATAATAACCGCACATGTTCGAATGGGAAAGCCCAAAGTCCTGAAGTCTATAACACCCCTTAATGGTGGATCGGATGGATCACCAATCTGAACTACAGAAATATCCGGCAATAAATCTACAAGTTTTTGAAAATTGTTGAGACCCCATTCTTTTCGATTCGAAGCAAATGTCTGCTTTCCTACAGGGCAAAACACAATATATTTTTTTGGAAGCAAATTTAAAACATCAGATTTATCATCAAGAGTTGTAAAAAAATTTAATTTTCTCTCCCACCTATCAAGACTTATATGAATTGCCTTTGCCATTTGATCTAGAATATGTTTTTCCGTGGATGATCCAATATGGTATTTTGTTTTTATATAAAATGGAAGCTTTTTACCTTTTATCACCCAATCCACATTGGGGTTATTATAAAACAACTCAGGCCACTCGGTTTCAATTATTACTTTTTTTGAGGGGTGTACATTTTTTATTTCCCTTGCCAAAAAAGAAAGCATAAGGTTGTCACCTAAGCCTTTTGATATCCTTCTGAGAATAATTTTATTGGGATGCAATAGAAAAAGAAATTTACTAAAATTCATATTTTTTTTGGTTTCAACACTTCCAGTAATCGATAAAGCTTTATTCCAACAGATTGAGAGATTACTTTTGTTATGGCACTGGATATTTTTTTGTGATGAAGCAGCTTTTGAGAGTTAAGCAACATAATCAACAGCAACTTTAGATTAAAATATGAATCATCCAATTTTTTTATTTCGCATATAAACTTATTCAAAAATCGACGTTCATTGTAATCGATTTTTTTAAAACTACTAAAAACCTCAAGTCTCTCAACCAATCTATGGTTATAGCGCTGCTTTCGTTTCCATTTTGTTTCCTTTTTTCGAGTGCGATTATTCAAGTGAGGTTCATGGTGCGTCATATTCCTATCATGCCAGCGAAAATAGACGAGGGGTTCATCAATATAACCAATTTTACCGACACAACTGGTCACAAACGCTATCCAGCCATCATAGTTAATGCCTTTTTTCGGGAAAGGAAAGATCTCATTTAGCAATTCACACCTAAACACCATATTATGACCGAAAATTGCGTTATAATAATAAAGTTCTTTAGGGCTTTCACCGCTGGTAAATTTATATTTTTTTATTTCACTTAGTTTTTTATATGGCTCTCCGTTGCGAAAAATTACTTGAGAATCCGAATATATTAAAATTTCATTATTAAATTTTTTGATTATTTTCTCTAACCTGTCTTCTTTCCAAATATTATCATGATCACATATTGCTACCAATTGACCGGAACATTTTCTAATTACTTGTTCAAAATTTTGATTCATTCCTACGTTGTTTTTATTCTCCAATAATTTAATATTGGGATGATTCTTCTGGTATTGATTAACTATCTTTATCGTATCATCTTTTGAGGCGTCATCGGAAATAATGATTTCATAAGCGGGATACGACTGCTTTATAATTGATTCAAGTTGCTCAGCTATATATTTTTCACCATTATAAGTTGTTAGTGCAACAGATACGGAATGTTTTGTCATCTGTTTTCCTTGCTTAATTATTCTTTATACGGACTTCAGATATAGCTAGTGCTAAAAAAACCGCTAAAAAATAGATAATAACTCTGTGAGCAAACATTACATCACTCAAACCATTTATCCAAAACATTGTTAAAATTGCAATAACTAGAGGGGAGAAAGTGCTCTCTTTTAATATCCTAATTAAAGAGTACATTGTAAGTATATATAATAGAAGACCTATCAACCCGATTTGAACTGCAATCTCTATGTAATCATTATGAAAGTGATAAGTACGTTCCCTTTTTGGTATTGACGAATAAATACCTCCCTTGTAATTTTGCACTAACTTATTAAAAGCTTTTTTGTGTTCTCCTGTTCCTATCCCCAAAAAAGGATTTTTTGCAATAATAGACGTTCCAACATCGAAAAATGACCAGCGAAAACCTAAAGATGTGATATAGTTGCCTTTTTGCATTTGTATAATATTTGGGTAAACATCGGCAAAGCGCGTTTTTACCATAGGAGAGTAACTCAATGCTAACCATGACACCAAAACAATAAAAAGAAAAACAAGGGGAATTACTTTTTTTTTATTTTTAGGATATTTTGCAATAAAGAGTACAACGATAGCTACCAGCATACTAATAAGTGCTCCTCTTCCCTGAATGTAAATGCTAATCAGTTGATAAAATGTTGGTAAAATAAGAACTAACGAAAAAAATGCTTTAATATTTTGTTTTTTCTCAAAGAAATGTAAAGCAAAGTATAAAAACCCAACAACTAACACCCCTAAATAGAAAGACACGTCTTGATAGGATATCTTGAAAGCGGGATACAGATAGGGATTTTCCTGATGAATCACATTAAATCTAATTAAATATGAATTTATTAAAATAAGAAATAGGCCGCCCATTAGAGCAAAAGCCACATATTTGAAATTTTTTTTATTTATAATCGGCACAAAAACTGGAATAAGCAATAAATATCCATATCTACACAGAACTGATTTGCCGTATCGAGGATTACTGCTCCATAATATGCCTAAAGCAAGAATTAACATAAAAGCTACCATGAACACAAAAGCACGGTATTTTTTTAATAAAAGAAAAGATTGTTTATAGTAACCTCCAATAACCCATACAATCAGAAATGAGTTGTAAAGAATTTTTCCAATACTTCTATCCCAGCTTGAAAAAAATGCATGCGCCATCAACAAAATTGTCCCTAATAACGGAATTATCTTATCAAAAATTACATTTCGCAAGTTGTTGAGCTTTTCTATTTCCCTGATTTTATTGACCAAATTATAATGTATGGTAAATATGTGCAACTTTGTTTGCTTGAATAATGTAATCAAACTTTTCTTTTGCTCTTTGCAAACCATTTTTTTTCAGTTTTCTCCTAAGATTTTCATCCAATATAAGTTTCGTTAATTTTGCTGATAGATCTTTATAGTTTCCCGGTTGAACAAGCAGTCCAGCGTTATCGATTACCTCAGGAATGGCGCCGGATAAAGAGCCTACCGGCACAACCCCGGAGGCCATACTTTCAATGAATACCATTCCGAATTGCTCCTGCCATTTTTTTTCAGGAATACTCGGACAAACAAATATCGTTGCCAAATTAAAATATTTTGTTATGTCTTCATAATTGACATAGTTTTTAATGATAAATGAACTTTCAATTCCATGAGCCTTCAGTAATTTTAAAACGTCTTTCTTTTCTTTTCCTTTTCCGATTAAGATAAATTTAAGTCGAAACTTTGCCAGTTTGGGATCATGAAGTAACAACTTTGCTGCTGACAGGATTTCAAATACTCCCTTTTGAAAAACCATTCTGCCAATGAAAAGCACGACAAAATCATCTTTTGTTAAATCCAAAGAGGTAAGTAGCTGTTCAGAAGCTTTATTTTCTTTGAATCGGCCTAAATTAAAGCCGGGATAAATATGTGTGATTTTATCTTCCAAAACTCCTTCTAATAAAAGGCATTTTTTCGTAGATATTGTTGGCGCAATTATTTTGTCTATAAGTGGTTCACAAAATTTTCGTTTTTCAATAGCAGTTTCACTATAAATAGCTTTCCATGGAATATTTTCCCAGACAGTTGATATAATCTTGTAATGAAATTTATTTTTAAGCGAGCAGATTGCATATGTATAATTGTTAAACAATTCAGTGGTATGAACAATGTCAACATTGTATAATATTTTATTAAATTCACCTTTATAAAATAAAAATCTTTTTTTCTTTTTTATCGGTGAAAAAAATTTGAGGAAAAAATATCTTATTCTATTTAACTTTATTATTGGCAGTGATATGGAACTTATATCATATTTATTTCGTGGAGGTGCGACAGCCGTGATATGAAACTCTTCTTTTAAAGGTTCATACATTTGCATATCCCACGGATTTAAATTTTCACCGCGAATGATAAGTATTTTTCGTTTATTTTTCCCCATACTCAACATACTCTTTTTCTTCAATTAAAGAGGAATGCGTTATTATATTGATTTGCCTTTTAATTTTTGCTCGTTTGTCGTTTTCAAAATATACCCGCCGTGTCAAACGGATAAACTCATTTTCAAACTCTTTCTTGGCTTCTTTACTAAAAAACCTCAATAAGGGTAATTTCATTCTTTAAATAAATAAAAACATGCTGAATCACCATTTTTATTGCCATTCAATTCTTCCGCTCTTTTTTTAAATGTACTAATGTCCTCATCTGAAAAAATAGAACCTTTCGGATTTTTCTTATAAGAACGACTATCCATTAAAGGTATATCTCTCATCACTGCTGTCCCAACGTTAACTTTTCAATTAGATCTAACATATTGAAAAACTTTAAAGATAAAGTAAAAATGTCATTTATCGATTTGAAATCGGAACGTCTTATAAGCCATACTTCGGCATCAACGCTGAAGGAGGTGGCTTATGAATTTTGGAACTACTATTTTCTCTCAACTAATGGATTTACTACCAGTATACGAATTCAGCAAATGCGTCAAGCGTTACGCTGGAAACTACTGTAGATTCTTAGATTAAACATAATAGAAGAG
>CAZQOH010000141.1:0-6144 GCA_964594355.1 uncultured Desulfobacterales bacterium | reverse complement strand
AAGTGAAGCTTTAGCGCTATCCTCAAAATACTCAATGTATTCCTGTGGTTAAAATTTTCGCCTTCCTTGAACTTGAACAAAATTGAGCATTTTTCAAAGGTCTCACAATTTCAATAGCTTTGCAGCATTTTCCCCACTAAAATGTTCAATTATTTTTTTTGGCAGCCCCGCTTCCTTAAATTCCTTGAAATATTTTGAAGGCTTTATAAGCGGAAAATCACTTCCAAAAAGGATCTTATTTGGGCCGACGATCTGGAGTGCAATCTGATACACATCAGGATCATAAAGGAAAGGAGATGCCGCCGTATCAAAATATACATTTTCAAGACTCTCTTTTACATCCTTTTTAAGTAAATTGAAAAAGAATATCCCCCCTCCCCAATGGGCAAGAACGATTTTGTTTTTAGGGAATCTTTTCAAAAGGCCGTAGATCTGATACATAGTAATCGGTGTTTTACCTGCATAATAATGACCAACCGGTTCATTGGTATGAATCAAAATAGGAAGATCCTTATCAAGACAGATTTCCATAAAAGGTTCGAGCCTGCTTAGGGTCTTTTTATCGATCCCTGATTGATAAAATGCAAGTTCTCCAATTCCTGAAAGCCCACCTTCAAGACACCGTAACGATTCCTTTACGGCGTTCTTATTAAATGGATCAATACAGCAAAAACCGATAAGGCGTTGCGGATACCTTGCTACAGACTCCATGATAAAATCGTTATGCATTTTAAATGTTTTATCATGCCTCCATGGAAATCCAAAAACAACTGATATGTCTATATTTTGTTTGTCCATGGAAGCAATAAGCTCTTTTGCACCGACAAGATGAGATCCGGGTGAACTGTATAAAAGCTTGAAAGCTGTCTCTGATTGTAAATATTTTTCCCTGTTATTTCGGAGCGTTTTAGGGAAAATGTGGGTATGAAAGTCTATTATCACTTACACATCTCCTTTTTTAGACAGGATGAACCCCGGGTAAATATTTAGACTAAATTCTGCATCAAATGAAATTAAACTACTTATAACCTAAAACTGATCTTGTTTCAAGTTGTGCTTTCTCAGCATTATGTATTTCTTATTCAATAAATCAGGTCTCATTATCATCCATACTTTTTCCATGAACGATTTATACCGGTTGCCATAAATATGTTCGGATTGACCAGCGTCTGAACTTCCGAGCTCATCGTGGGTACAATTTGAAGCGTTCTACGGCTCGCTGCGCTAAAATTAAAGAACTCGACCTCGCTACGCTCGGGAC
Organism: uncultured Desulfobacterales bacterium; assembly: GCA_964594355.1. Lineage (GTDB taxonomy): Bacteria > Desulfobacterota > Desulfobacteria > Desulfobacterales > JAUVVS01 > JAUVVS01. Next base: position 4,883 of record CAZQOH010000141.1, on the reverse strand, counting down.
TCAAACAGCTTCAATTTTTACGCTCCGCTTCGCCAAGAACGCTTAATCAAATGTCCCCAAATTGATTAGCCCGGAAGCTCAGACGCTGCATACATTCTTTGAAACGGAACGTTATTTTGACAAACACTATAAAAGGATGATTCATGATAAAAAGGGATGGAAACAAGCTATTGACTATTTTGTGTGTTTTTATACAATATAGCTTGCTTTTTAGAAAGCGATGAATAGGTTCAAAGATAAGGGGGGAGATTTTAGCTCAAGTATCAAGTAACAAATAACGAACTCAGGAGGTTATCATGTATTTTAACGAACCAGGAAAAGTCAATACCGAGCAAACTTTAAAACTTGCATATGAACGGGGGAAAGAGTTGGAATTAAACGAGGTGGTTGTAGCTTCCACAACGGGAGACACTGCTTACAAAGCATTAGAAATATTTAGTGGTTTCAGTGTTACCGCAGTTACATACCACTGCGGTTTCAAGGAACCATTTAAAAATGTTATGTCAGATAGTGTGAAAAAAGATCTGAATGAAAAGGGAGCGACTGTTATTTCAGCGACACATGCTCTCTCAGGTGTTGAAAGATCCATAGCAGAAAAACATTCAGGAGTCTATCCAGTACTGATTGTCGCCGATACCCTAAGACTTTTTGGCCATGGTACTAAAGTTGCCGTGGAAGTATCTATAATGGCTGCTGATGCAGGAGCTCTCACAGGAAAAGATATCATTTCCATCGGCGGTTCATCAAGAGGTGCGGATACCGGCCTGGTCTTAAAACCAGCCAACCAATCTCATTTTTTTGATATGCGTATACGGGAGATTATTTGCAAACCAAGAAATTTTTAACACCAAATTAAAAAAAATTTGACAGGATAACAGGATCAACAAGATAAAAATCTATCCTGTTAATCCTGTCAGAAATAGTTGAACTATTACAAAGTAATGTATGTTTTTAATAGCCGGTATTTCTCCAAAAACAAAAATACTCGATCAAAACCCCAGATTATGCCCTGTGTGTGGTCTGGCACAGGCATATTTTAAACGGGTGGATCACTATTTAAGCATATTTTTTATCCCGGTCTTAAGGGTCAAAAAAGGAGAACCGTTTATCATGTGTAACAGGTGTGAAGGCACTGTACATGAATTTGGCGAAGAACAAAAAGTTCGGTTGGGTAGACAGACTTCAAAGTGTAAAAACTGCGGCAAAGTTTTGAAAAAGAATTTCATATACTGCCCTTATTGTGGAAAGCCTACATCTCCCTAACTCTCTGAGCCCTTATTTTTTCCTATTTTCAACAAAAAATGAAAATAACAGTCATTTTTTAATATTGACATTTGAGTCAACATTTGGTGTAATCACTGTTTTAGCTACAAAAGGAGTTCCTACATAACGAACATCAGTTACGATTACTGGATCGAAGAGACTGAATACTCTTAACTATTTTTTCTTTGCGATTTTTTGTCTTTTGGTGAAAAATTAGAATGTCGGTAATGTTTTTTACAATAATGAAAGGAAATATCCCATGAGCTTATTGAAGAATCTTTTCATCTTTTTTCTGATAGTCTTAACATTAAATTTTTCTCTTTCAAATATAGCCATAGCTCAACAATTTTATGCCGAAGCAGACGTGCCTGAGCATTCTCCACAAAGCTGGTCCACACCTGAAGAAGAGATTCCTACGGTGAAAGTTAAGAAAAAGGGTAGTTGGCTTTGGTGGATACTCGGCCTTGCAGTTGTGGGCGGTGGTGCTGCCGCTGCTGCCGGTGCAGTTCCAGAAGAAGAGCCAAGTGGTGATACCGGAAGTGTTGATGTTACTTGGTAGAAATTTACATTTTAGACAGGATTAACAAGATTGACATGATTTTGTTTTTAAGAGGGCCAAAATGAAGAAATCGCTACATTTAATTAGGCAAAAATATTCTGCGTTTTTACACCCTATCCTTTGTATTTTTCTTCTTTTTTTCGCTTTAGCTTGTGGTGATACTGATTATTCATCAGGTGACAACAGATCAAGCGAAAGCGGATCAATTTCCTTTAGTGTTGAATGGCAAGGTGCACCAACTGTCAAGGGTGCTGCAGGTTCTGTTGTAACAAGGGCTCTGGATTGCGCAACATCAGATGTCTCCACGGTAGAGGCAGAAGTTTATGATCAATCAGGTGATTCTACCGCCTCGGGCGGTCCATGGAACTGTACCGCCCATTCGGGGAGAATTGATAATGTACCGGTGGGGTTTAACTATGAAGTTGAATTAATCGGAAAACACTCATCAGGAAATATCCTTTATATGGGTGAAACAACAGATATAGATGTTACCACGGACCAGACAACCAATACGGGAACAATAGTAGCTTCATATGCCATACCAACAAACTTTAGTGCAACTGCCGGAGACGGTCAAATAACCCTAAGCTGGGATAGCGTTTCCGGTGCAACAGGTTATAACATATACTGGGATGCCACATCAGGCGTTGACCCTGCTACCGGCAATAATATTTGGGTGGATTCCGATTATAATTATTATGTCCATTCCGGTCTTACCAATGGTGATCCAAACTATTATATTATAAGAGCTATGTTTAACAGCGGCGAAGGTAGTGAGTCGTATGAAGTATCGGCCACGCCAAGTGGAAGTGCTACTAGCGAACCCGATCTGACTGTTACTATAACCAATGTTACATCAAGTGGTACCTCTGTAACTATTTATTACACTGTATACAATAATGGCAATGCGAGTGCTGGATCTTTTTATGTGGGTGTATGGCCGCATCTAGCTTCGACACCTGCACAAGGTACTCTCAGTGATGATTATACCTCATATACAGGACTTGCAGCAGGAGATTCTATAAGCGGTTCTACTTCGGTTTCGAGTTCGATATCTAATGGAACAGCCTATGCTGTTGTAGATGCAGATCAACAAATAGATGAGTCAAATGAAGATAATAATTTAGACTCATGGATCTGGCCCACCAACAGCTTGGGCATGGCCTTTAAACTTATTCCGGCAGGAACATTCTGGATGGGAAGCCCCTCGGGTGAGCTGGGTAGATTCAGTGACGAAACCCAGCATCAGGTCACGCTGACTCAGCAATTTTACATGCAAACAACGGAAGTAACCCAGGCCCAGTGGGTGATGGTGATGGGAAGTAATCCTTCATATAATACAGATTGCAATAATTGTCCTGTGGAGCAGGTATCATGGGATGATGTTCAGACGTTTATTACCAATTTGAACACCTGGGGAGAAGGCACATATCGACTTCCAACAGAGGCAGAATGGGAACATGCCGCAAGGGCCGGCAGCACCACGGCGTTTGCAAACGGGGATATCACTGTAACCGATAATACATATGATCCCAATCTGGATGCAATGGGATGGTACTCTTATAATTCAAGCACAACACAAGCAGTTGGACAGAAAGACCCAAACGCCTGGGACCTTTATGACATGCACGGCAATGTCTGGGAATGGTGTCAGGATTGGTATGGGACTTATCCTTCAAGTTCTGTTACCGATCCTACCGGCCCATCCAGCGGCACAAACCGGGTGGCACGCGGCGGCGGCTGGTATAACGACGCACAGTACAACCGTTCAGCGTATCGGAACTACAGCACGCCCGACTTCACTGGCAGCGTCCTGGGTTTCCGCCTCGTGAAGAATCCTTAGTTTTTACCTTATTACTTTTTGAAATGGTAATGTTCAAAATTAAGGACCGGTGGGAGTCTATTACGCCGTGTCGCAAAGGCCTCTGTGTTTTCTTCGAAAGCTGTTGCCTACGTTGGGGCAATAACCCTTTTCTTTCCGCTATTAGCTTTCAATAAAATAGGAGAAAAATAAAATGAAAAAGTCAGGAAATATATTCATCAAAAGTATACGTTTTATTTATCTTTTATGCATTATTACTTTTGGATTGATGGCTATCGTTGGTTCAATAGGTGGCGGCGGCGGAGATGGTAGTAGTAGCCCCTCAGGTGTTGAAGATGTTATTGACACCAGTATGATCACTTTTAATGTTGATACTGCAAAAAGTCTTATTGCTACTGAAAATATTGCAACGAAGGATCGAAGTACCGAGCGTAATGTAAGACAGGATGGCAAGAGTGTTCCGGCATATATATTTAGGAAACCAATGACAGAAGCTGAAAAAAAGATTCAAAAAGTAGAAAACCGATCAGTGGATATACAAAGACCTGAGAGTGAAGAGGTTGGCTGTAATTTAATAGCAATAGATGAAAACGGTATTGCATCGGATGCTCTTGAATCCCTGGAAGAGCTTAATGTGATGTATACTCTTTTATCAAAAGATCAAAAAAAAGTTTTTGTCGTACTTGATCCTGATTATATGTATGACTCACAAAATACAATCGGCGCAACGAATTGTATGATGTTTGTTGTTGATTTACAAACTAATGAATACACATGCTTGGATAAAGGATTTGCACCTCAAAGAATAGATAACACCTTTAGAAGAACAATTAGTAACAGTTCGGTAAAACCAATACAAATGGATGATGATGGGAATATCTACTATTTAGGCCGGCCTTTTGATCATGAGTGTTGGCAGGATGAGACAATACACTGCTGGGTAAATATTGATTGGAGAATTCAACCGGTTATTAGAATGATTCCCGTTAAAAAAGATGAAGATGGCAATCCATTATATAATGAAGATGGTTATCTGTTATATGAGGACTCCATCGATCTGACCCCGGATAACAATTATATTGATAATTTTTTAGTAAGTAAAGACGGGATATTAGTATATACTCATCACAACCAGGAAACTAATATCGGTGGAATCAAGATGTATGCAGATGGATCCACTAATGAATTGGTAACGTTCAAAAGTGTGTACATGGTGACAATTTAACGGATCGGATTTCA
>CAZQOH010000140.1:0-6170 GCA_964594355.1 uncultured Desulfobacterales bacterium | reverse complement strand
CCGAATCGATTGTTATGGGCTATGGCACCGGTCGTGAAAACGAAGCTGTAATTTACCGTTTTGCCAACCTGCTGGGAACTCCCAATGTACTAACCGCAGGCCATTTTTGTTATGGCCCGCGTATTGCCACGAGTATCATCACCTGTGGAACAAACCCCATAGTGGATTATGAAAACCATCCAAAATGTATAATGGTATGGGGCAACAACCTGGTGATAAGCAACCCGGATTGTTATAAGGGTGAGCCTTTTTCCGTGAGCCTGGATACTGGGGCGAAGCTAATAGTAGTTGACCCGAGATTAACACGGATTGCGGCTCGGGCTGACATCTGGCTTCAACTCAGACCGGGAACTGATACGGCGCTTGCCTTAGGGATACTTAATGTTATTGTTAATGAAGAACTTTATGATAAAGATTTCGTAGAAAACCATGTGCATGGATGGGGGCCTTTTATAGAGCGGATAAATGGGTATCCCTTAAATAAGGTGGAAGAAATCACATGGGTGTCTAAAGAGGATATCCAACAAGCCGCTCGCCTCTTTGCAACCACCAAACCGGCGGCCGTCCAATGGGGCGTGGCGATTGAACAACAGATAAATTGCGCAGACAACAATCGTGCACTCATGGCGCTTATGGGCATTACCGGAAACATAGACGTACCGGGGGGACAGGTGTTATTTAAAACCCCGAATATCAGAAACGTCGGGCAATTCGGCGCTCACAAAAAACTTCCAAAAGAACAGGCTGGAAAGCGTTTGGGAGGAGAGCGTTTCCGGCTGGCAGGAAAATTCGCAATAATTAACCCAAAGTGTGTTTGGGACGCGATTCTCAAGGAAGAGCCATATCCGGTGAAGATGCTTTTTTTTATCAGCTCAAATCCGGTAATGACGCGTGCCAACGCCAAAGAGGTATATCAGGCTCTTAAAAAGGTTGAGTTTATGGCTGTCTCTGATTTTTTCCTGACCCCGACGGCCGAACTTGCAGACATTGTTTTACCCGCCGCAACGTGGCTGGAGATGGATTACATCGGCGATTTTTGGAAAAGACACGGTTATATACTGCCGCGACGAAAGGTAGTTCAGATAGGTAAGTGCCGATCAGATCATGAAATGTTGAATGATCTTGCCCATAGAGTGGGCCAGGGAGAATACTGGTGGGATAATTTTGAAGGCGGTCTAGATTATATACTTGAGCCTATGGGGATTAAATGGAAGGATTTTAAGAAAATGGAACATATAAGAGGAGAAGTTAAATATAAAAAGTATAAGAAAAAGGGATTTTCTACCCCCACAAAGAAGTTCGAACTTTATTCCACATTGCTTGAGAAATGGGGATATGATCCCCTTCCCAAATTCCGTGAAGCCCCAGAAAGTCCTGTCAACTCACCGGAGTTATATAAGAAATATCCTTATATTCTTGTTACCGGTGCTCGGTTACCCGGCTTCTTTCATTCTGAAAATCGCCAGGTGCCATGGCTGAGGGAGCTTCACAGGAAGCCGGTTTTGGAAATTCACCCGGAAACCGCAAAGAAAGAGGGCATCAATGGAGGAGATTGGGTCATTATCGAATCTCCACGGGGTAAAATCAGACAGCGCGCAAAAATCTTTGCAGGTATCGATCCGAGGATTGTTGCGGCTCAACATGCCTGGTGGTTTCCTGAGAAAAAAGATCCGGGGCACGGTTGGGATGAGTCAAACATTAATATTTTAACAGACAATGCCTATGAGGGATGCGATCCGGCAATGGGCGCTACAAACGTCCGAACGCTTTTATGCAAAATATATCCTGAGAAGAAATGAAGGAGACTTTTCATGAAGAAGTATGCGCTGATTATTGATCATGAATCCTGCTGGGGATGTAAGACCTGTGAGGTGGCCTGTAAACAGGAGAACCGTTCTGCTTATGGTATTAAACTAATTTCCGTATTTGAAGATGGACCCAGGATAGTTGATGATAAATTGGATTTTGTTTTTCAGGTTGACGTTTGCAGACATTGTGATGCCCCCCCTTGCGTGGATGCCTGCCCGGAAGAGGCGATTAGCAAAAGAAAAGACGGTGTTGTGGTCATGGATTATGAGAAATGCACGGGATGTGAGTCTTGCATTGAAGAATGCCCTTACGCCGTCATAACCTTTGACCCGGATAAGGGAATAGCCCAAAAGTGTAACCTTTGTCATCACAGGGTGGATAAGGGACTTATCCCGGCGTGTGCCGACAATGTCTGTCTGGCTCATTGCATATATTTTGGCGATCCGGATGAAATTGGCCAAAGGGTTAATTGCTTTCAGACTTGAAAGAGCAAGACTCGGAAAAGGATAACTAAAATTATGGAAGAAATGCGGGCTAAGGTTAAGCATTATGAAACTACATCTGTTAGAACATGATCCGGAGGACATCTCACACACAAACATCACCATCTGGGCGGCTAAGAAAGGTTATGAAATAAGCAAGACCGATGTTTTCAACGTGGAGGAACTACCTCGCCCTGCCGACTTTGATTGGTTGATGGTGATGGGTGGATTCCAACACGCCTGGGATGATGAAACCAACCCGTGGTTGATCCCTGAAAAAAAGTTAATATCTGATTCTGTAACCAGTGGAAAGATCATACTGGGAATCTGTTTCGGTGCACAACTCCTGGCTGAGGTTCTGGGTGGTCAGATCTTTCCCAACAAGCACAGGGAAATTGGATGGCATGAAGTCTCTTTGACTCCGGAAGGTAGAGATTCATTTCTTTTTGCGAATGTTCCGAAAAAGTTTGTGACTTTTCACTGGCACAACGATCACTTTTCACTGCCGCGTGGTTGTGCCAGTTTAGCCTTTAGTGAACCTACCGCCAACCAAGCTTTTATCTGCAACGACTCACCCCTGGTCGGGTTGCAGTTTCATCCGGAGTGCACCCGTGATACGGTTAAATTTTATTCTAAGGAATTCGGCAATGAATGGGAGCCAGGACCATTTGTCACCGGTCAAGATGAAGTACTGGCCGGGACTAAACTGATCCCGGATACTTATTGGTTGATGGATACATTACTAAACAATATGGATCGTGAATGGGGATATGATTCGAAATTATGCAAAAAGTCGTAAAAAGAAATATATCCAAGTATGAAGATGAGATGTCACGCAAATGCGGGTTTAATCCGCATGAGCCCTAAGTTTTCGTATATCACCAACACGGATTGTCACATTTTTTGAATCGAAATATTCTATTAATGGTATTACATATTTACGTGACGCTCCGGTCATTTCCTTGAACTGTGCTGTCGTGATTTCACCGTTAGATTTAAGAAAATCGACAAGACGGTTCTTTAGATCATTAACGGCTCCGGAATGAAAATAAAGATCTTCTTTTGTCTTGATAAGCAACCCTTCTTCAACAAGTAGCATTAGGACATCTTTGGCCCTTTTCGCATCTATATTTAGCGTATTGCCTAGTTCCTTGAAATATGGTGGTTGAAGCCTGCTTCTAAGATAGACATCTACTATTTTTTCTCGAATATCAGCCTGATCAACTTCAAGAAGAACTTTGTGTTTTGCAAGTCGGATGGTGTCTTCTTCCTGAATAATTTCTTTTTCTTTTATCATTTGGTTGAGCATAAGACTGAAGAGTTTTGGACTCATTATAGGTGGGATTTTTGATTTGAGCTCTTCTTTTGGCATACCTCCTTTAAGAGGATTTGTCTTGTGGTATTTCTCCAGAAAATCGAATGTTTTTTTCTTTAGTTTTTCAAGACTATTATTATGAATGTAAATCCGTTTTTCCCTGTCAACAAGAATTAAAGCTTTTTTTGAAAGAAGACCCTCAATTGTATTATGAAGCTGTTTTTCATGAAGATTGGTCATTATTTTAAGATGAGCAAAGGAAACACCCTTATAGCCGGATTCATGAATATGATAGGAAATGGTTTCTTCGGCGGAGTTGTAAGCGAGACCTTTTAATCCTTCGATAATTTCCGGCTTAAAGCGCTTATGTTTTTTGGGAATAGGATTCAAGACCTGGCCTCCGCCAATGGTACGCACCGGAGAATAACTTCGTATAACGAATCTGTCATCCGTTACAATAGCCACAGGAGAATCGAGGCGGATCTGAACTACGCTTGTTTCACCCGGAAGAAGTTCCTCTCTGTCTATCAATGTCAGATTTCCAAGCACTTCACTTGTTCCTGTATGAAATCTAACACGTGTACGATTTTTAACGGGTTTTTTATTGCTATTAAGAAAGTGGAACAAAATATCGATCATATAACTTGGTGATAGAGCGCTGGGGCTGGATAAAACCTCACCGCGATTCACAGATGCTTTTTCAAGTCCCTGGAAATTTATTGCCGTACGCATACCGGCCTTTGCCTCACCGACGCTCTGGTTATGGACCTGGATTCCCCGAACTTTAGATGTAATGCAAGAAGGGTAAAGCATTACTGTCTCTCCTACCTCAACACTTCCAGAAATCAGCGTCCCTGTAATAACCGTACCAAACCCTTTCATGCTGAAAACCCTGTCTACAGGTAATCGGAAAAGACTTGAAAGGGAACGGGCGGGTACCGAGCCGGCCAATTCGTCAAGGGTTTTTATAAACTCAGGGATGCCTTGCCCGGTAACGGAAGACACAGGTAAAATCGGTGTATCTTCAAGGAATGTTCCCTTTGTAAATTCTTTAATATCATCCGACACCAATTCAAACCACTCTTCATCTACAAGGTCAATCTTTGTCAGAACAACAAAACCGTGTTCTATACCTAAAAGGGTGCATATCTCCATATGTTCCCTGGTCTGAGGCATTACCCCTTCATCTGCGGCGATAACCATGGCAACAATATCAATTCCGGTAGCACCGGCAACCATATTTTTTACAAACTTTTCATGACCGGGAACATCGACAATTCCAAGATGCTGGCCACTCGGTAGGTCTATGGAAGCGAATCCAAGCTCAATTGTAATACCACGAAGCTTCTCTTCTTTTAACCGATCAGTATCTATCCCTGTAACCGCTTTGATAAGGGCGGTTTTTCCGTGATCTATATGACCGGCTGTCCCTAGGATAATCTGTTTCAATGGAAAGTGCCTTTGTGCCTTAGTGGCAAGATTCTTGAGCAGTTACCTGCTTCTAAAATACTCCAGAACATATGCCATTCCCACCATGAAAATGCCAAGCCCTATGACATACATAAGATTTATTTTTCCAAAATACATACGTATCATAATAACGGCAAAAGCAGCTCCAAGGATGGCTCTAATTATAAAAATATGAAATCGTTTCACAGAATAAACCTGATTGTATTAATAAATAGATATTACATCTTATTATAGCAGAAGATATTTTGGGTCAATAATTTGTTTCCAATAAAATTTCAATCGTTAAAAAATAAGAATAAAACTACTTGAAATGGGTAGTATGATCTGCTAAATAGAAGGTCTCATATGGTGGGTGTAGCTCAGGTGGTAGAGCACCGGGTTGTGGCCCCGGTTGTCGTGGGTTCAAGTCCCATCACTCACCCCATCTTTTACTTCTGCGCCCGTAGCTCAGCTGGATAGAGCGCCGGACTTCGAATCCGTAGGCCGCAGGTTCGAATCCTGCCGGGCGTACCAAAAAATTAATAGTTTTAGATTGCTCTATCTTTAATTTCAACATTCCCGATAACGGTAGCTGTAGGAGCTATAAATACGTTTCTACCGGCGATAGGCCTCTTACCTTTATATTCTGAGACATTTGAAAAACATCCCGTTTTGCAAAAGTCTCATACATTGCAAGTATCTGGATTCGCAAATTTTGTTCAGGGCATTTTATTCCACGCTCATTACGTGTAATCCTTGCCAATCTACTTCCACGGATCGTCCGCCACGGGTTTCATTCCGGCCTTTTCCAGTTGTGAGCGAAGTTTTTTTATCACTTTCTTCAGTTCAACCATGCGCACCTCGCGGCTGGACATGGAGTCAATAACGATCTGCAATTTTTTGGTGCGTTTCTTGACCAGCTCTTCCAGATGATCGTGATGCTTTGCCAGTTCATTTTGTATCTGCTTGCGCTCAGCATCAATTTTAGCAGTGTAGATTGCTATCTCTATTGTAACTTTCAGGTCTCTATCCTGGAATGGCTTAAGGATGTAACCAAAAGGCATCGTGAGCTTGGCTCGTTCAAGCTTATCCTCGTCAGCATAAGCCGTAAGGAA
>CAZQOH010000139.1:0-6218 GCA_964594355.1 uncultured Desulfobacterales bacterium | reverse complement strand
CAGAAAAATGGCATTTTAGCCTATTTTTGCCTTAAATCCTACAAAGATGGGCTAATTGAACGGATGGTAGTGTTGGGATCAGACGGCCAGTTGATTGAAGAAAGTGATTTGCCCTTTGATCTTCTCTTTCACGAAGAACTGTTGGGGGATACAGAAAGAAGCACTAACGGTAATAAGGGCTTGATTAAAGCACGTATGGCATTTGAGCGTCGTTATATATCATTATTTTTGCAAAAATATAATTGGAATCAGACCAAAGTTGCCCGCAGATTAAAAATTCATAGAAATACACTCATCAAGAAAATCAAGAAATTAAACCTGACGGTTTCGTAAAAAGCCCAACTTCTGCGTTGTGCTGCATTTCGCAATCATTCAACGTACGATAAGTACGCCTCATGATTACAAAATTTACACGCCTTGAATTTGAACTTTTTACGAAACCGTCTAAAGTGACCTTTTTGCGAGAGTGTTTTGTATTTAGTGTTTAGTGTTTGGCAATCTAACACGCCGGTATAAAAGCATATATTTCGGACAAACACCGATTACCGATTACCGATCACTGATTACTGATCACTGATAACCGAACACCTATATAGCCGGCAAACTAATAATAAACCTTGTTCCCTTTCCCGCTTTACTTGCAAGTTCAATACAGCCTCCATGCTCTGTAATCACTTTATGCGTAATCGCCAACCCCAATCCGCTACCCTTGTCTTTGGTGGTAAAGAATGGATTAAAGATATTTTTAATAGTCTCCTGCGGGATACCCGGTCCGGTATCCTGGAAAATTACGATTACCCAGCCGTTTTGGTTTTTCGGTATTTGTTGCCTGTGGGGACTTTCTTTTTCAGAAAAAGCTTCAATGGTCAACCGGCCCCCTTTTTTCATAGCCTGGGCGGCATTCCGGATGAGATTATGAAAGGCTTTTGTGAGCTGGTTGGCATCTGCCCGGACAGGGGGCAGATCATTTGAGAGTTCACATAAACATTCTATATGGTTAGAGTGCAACTCCTCTTCAACAAACTCGATGGTTTGTTTTAAAAGAGATTTTATATCAGTGATTGCAAAATAATATTTTGGGGCTCTTGCCAGGTCAAGCAGGTCTTCAACAAGCTGATTAATCCGATTGATTTCTCGAGGTACAGTCCTTTGAAATTTTTCAAGATAACCGGGGGTTTCAATTTTTCTTGGTAATAATTGCACAAAGGTTTTAATGGTAGAAAGCGGATTTCTGATTTCATGGGCCATGCCGGCGCCTAAAGTTCCAAGAGCCGCCAGACGTTCGGCCTGCCGAATACGAGCTTCTAATTTTTTCAATTCGGTAACATCATGAAGATTAAAAATAATCTCTTTAAGATGCCCATCTTCATCTTCAAGGAGACTTGTTCCGATAATAAGTATTCGTGTTTCTTCTCCCTTGTGGAGTTGAATCTCCCTTCGGTTTTTTCCAATAGGATTTTGAAGTATATCATTTATATATATATAAAGATCCTTACTTTCCCGCAATGCCGTTAAAACCGAACAGCCCTCTTTGAGTTCGTTATCGTCATTCTTTAGTATTGCTTGGACAACGGGATTTATGGCGGCTACTTTTCCGTTCGTGTCTACAGATAAAAGACCGTCACTCATAGTTGTTAGTAATTTTTCCGTGTAGTTTTGCAACCGTTTGATTTCTCTTAGTTGCTGTTCCAATTGCTCCCTGTGTGAAAGTATCTCCGAAATCATGTAAGAAAAATTCGAAGCCAGAATCTCCACTTCATCACCGGTTTGGACATAAATATTCTGATTCAGGTTGCCATGGGCCGCTTGTATGGTAGCGTGGACCAGATCGCCCAATGGATGGGTAACTCTTTGTGCTGCCCAGGTAGATACAAGGATCCCAAAGGCAAGGGCTACCAATCCAACAGCTAATATGATCCATTGGGTTTGATGGATCTGTTGGTACATTGGGGCAAGGGACAAACCCACACGGACAGTTCCCCATCGATTTCTTGAATTAGATGTAATAACCGGAACAGCAATATCCAATACAGGAATGTCAGGAGGTTCCATCAGGCTTTCTTGTATAAAAGGCTGCGATACAGCAATTGCATTTTTGCTGATATCGTCTTTTAAAAATTTGCCTTGAAGGTCGGGTCTCCCACTGTAGCCTGCTATACGCCCCTCCTTGTCGTGAATAATGACACTCACAATATCAGGATCCCGCGCTGCCTGATTGGCTGACCGCTCTATGGCAACATAGTTATAGATTAAGAGATTAGATATTGATATGGCAGCAAGGCTCTGGGCAATAGCCAGACCCCGCTCCTCTATTTGGCCTCTTATGGTTCGGCTTTGGAGAAAACCCAGCACCAGCGCAAGTGTCCCTAACAGGAGGATTAACATACAGGAGGTCATGAGGATAAGGCGATAGCGTAAGGGAATAAAACGTGGTTTTCGTAAGATGCTGATTTTAAGTGACGGGTTTAGCATTGGGGGTAAAATTATTATTAGTTCAGATCTCGTTAAGTCGTTAAGTTGTTGAGTAGTTAAGTCGTTGTAATGATAAGAATAATAACCATTTTGTAAAATAATTGGACATGCAACAGCCTGTAAATGTTAACATATTGATTTAATTATAATTCTTTTCCTACTCAACCACTTAACCACTCAACTATTTGACGATGTCTGAAATTCATCAATTGGAAAACAATTATGCGAACACTTTTGAACGTTAATCATCAATTAGAGAACGGCGCCTTTAACCATACTTGATGAAAAGGCATGAACTCTGCTGCCAAAGGATTCAACTGAATTCCTTGTACAGAGGATTGATATACACGGTCAATACTCAAATAAAAAAGAGGAATCAAGGGAGATGATTTCAATATAAGCGCTTCAATCCGTCGGTACATTTCCGCACGTTCCACAGGATCAACGATTCCCCTTGCTGTTAATAACATTTGATCCACTACTTTGCTTTGATAGCGCATAAGGTTGTTAGGAGAGTCAGATGCAAAGAGAGGGTATAAGAAGCTGTCTGGATCGGGCATGTCCGCAAACCAGGCGTATCTGTAAACCTGGACAGATTCTGATTTCACATATGCTTTAAACTCCGACCAATCGGTGATAAACTTAATCTTTACCGGTATGCCAAATTGTGCCCAACATTTACTCACGAAATTCAACTCTGCTTTTGCAAAGGCAGACTGTGAGCCGGAAACAATCTCAATAGGTGGTATGGAATCCGCTTTATCTTCCAGGACGCGTCTCAGTTTTTGAAGAGTTCTATAAACATCATCAGCCCCCATCCGTTTTTGTGGATGGTAACCCGGCATCCCGGGCGGCAAAATGGTCCTTGCTATCTCAAATTGGCCATTGTAGATTTTGTCAACAAGTTTCTGGCGATCAATCGCAATAGAAAGAGCTTTTCTGAGCTCAAAATGTTGCAAAAGAGGATGATTCGCTCTCATGCCATAGAAAAGAAGGCTTAAAGAAGGGCGATGCAACCATTTAAGTCCCTTCTCTGACAATAACTCTTTTCTGACCTCACCATAAACAGGTATCTCTTCCAGCTTTCCCTTTTGAAAATCGGCCACGATTTGCCTATATCCAACTCCTGGATAGATATTATAATAAATCCAATCCAAAAAAGAAGCGCCCGCATAATAATCAGAGAACCGCTTGAGCCGGATTAGCCTGTTTTCATCCCAGGAGATAAACTGAAACGGACCGCTGCCAACAGGATTTTGACCAAACTTATCCCCCATCTGAGTTACTTCCGCTCTGGGGACTATTTTCGCCTGGTACATACCCAAGGCTGTAAGAAATGGGGTGTGAGGTTCTTTTAATCGAACCCGCAAAACATGATCATCTACAGGTTCAAGCCCCTCGATCCGGTCGCTTTCATGGTTTCTGTAGTTCTGTGCGCCTTTGATTTTAAGCAAATGGGGTAAAATAGCAGAAGGTGGCTTCACCCGGAGAAGTCGGCTGATGGAAAAGACCACATCTTCCACCGTGACCGGGTGACCATTATGAAAAAGGGCGTCTTTACGTAGAACAAACTGATATACTTTCCCTTTCTTCATAACCTGCCATGTTTCGGCCAGCGCAGGCAGAATCATGAGATATGGATCGAATTTGACCAAACCGTCAAAGACCTGCTGAACGACTGCTACGCCGAATTGATCCTGAACATAAACTGGGTCAAGGGTTGATGGATTACCCATCAATGGAACTCGATATGTGCCTCCAAAGCGACTGGAGTCCACCGACAAATGCTCTTTGTTTTCCTCTTGCCTGGCATAACCGGGCAATAACAAGAAACAAAGTGCAACCACGCTAATTAAAAAGAGATTTTGGGTTCGAGATAGATTCATTCAGATACCCCAATGGAAGTTATAAGGCTATTACAAAAATAGCGAGCGTAATTTAACATATAAAACTTAGGAATGCAAATTTTTGTTTGGATTGAAATACGATGTATGGATTATAAAGGGGATAATCAGGTAAAAAAAAGCACGGATTGTTAAGTCCGTGCTTTTTTTCTCTCTCAGAGGTTATAGATTTTTTGTTTGATTCCTATTAAGGTCCAGGGCCTCCAAAGGCCAAAACCGGCAATGCATAGGTTGCAATCACAACGCCAATTACAAAAAGCTGAATCATTAACTTCTTCATGGTTTTTCTCCTTTCTCTTATTAGGTTAATAATGAATTGATCTCTTGCCTGATTTACTTAAGAGCAAGGCCTGTGCCAAACTGATGAAATTTCTGACATGTATTATAAGTGTTTGCATTTAAAACGATATTGGCAAATTTAATGAAAGACATGGTGAAATTAAGGTTTGCACACAAACGTATGCAATAGTACCTTGAAGTTGTGCATAAGCCCTTTATTTATTTATGTAAACCTTGGGTGCACATATTAGTGTGCACTGCACATTATTGTGTGCAGTTTGGAATGCGTATTAAATTATCGCGGCAGCTTAAAATTAATATTGATGAATTCGTAAAAAGTCGAATTCATCATGTGTTTGGTGTTTAGTATTTTGTATTTTGTTTGGAATATTTACTTTTATATCAGCATGTTAAATCGCCAAACACTAAATACAAAATACAAAACACTCTCGTAAAAAGGTCACTTTTTTGACTTTTTACGAGACCATCAAGAGTTACATAGCAGACACATTGAATGAAATTTGACGAATGTTTTTATTACTTCTTCGTGTCCTTCGTGGTAAAAATAGATTTTGCCCTTACATGGCACCCTTTTTGCTATAGTATTTCTTAGTGCTCTAATTCGTAAGTTCGATGACGTATTTTTTTATATTGTTTCACCGCCCCCTTCGCTTGAGACGCAAAGTCCGCAGAGTTAAATATTATTTCTTTTGCCGTTGAGGGGACGGCAAAAGAAAATAGCTCAAGCTTAATAATAGTAATATTATATTGAAATTCAAGTGGTTATTACTTTATCCCACAGGGATGCATGTTTTTGCTTTCCGCCCTCTCAGCGGAAAGTAAAAAAAAAACAAATTCTCTGCGACCTTTGCGTCTCAGCGGTGATTATAAATTATCCAATTATAATACGATACCGTATTTAAGAATACCTGTACTTAGTGAGTAACTATGTGACTGTATTTACGAATCGATGGACTTAGGTATTATTGAATAACCAAAAGGGGGAAAAATATGAAAAATTGGAATGAAGCATCAATTGCTGTTGTAGACGATGATCAGGGTATTTTGGATTCCTTTGATGCAATTTTAGGTGATGACTATCAAATGATCATGGTAGAAAATGGAACCGAAGCGATTGAACTTTTAAGCAAACAACATTTTCATCTCCTGTTCCTTGATATCAAAATCCCAAAACCGAACGGTTTGGAAGTTTTAAAATGGATTCGAGATAAGGGCATCTCTACGATAGTTGTGATCGTAACAGCGCTGCACCAAGATTATTACGAAGAAATTGCCCGGCAACATGGAGTTTATCGATACCTCCGCAAACCACTCGACGTGGATGAGGTGGAAGAAATCGCACATACGGTACTTCAGTAATCGATGAAGAGATGAAAAGAATGTTGGAGGATAACCCGAAACGATTTCTGGGATTAAAGGAAAACCAAACATTCACGTAAAAAGATCGCGAGACCATCAAATTTAAATCGTATCAATCTTGATTTACTTCTATAGTTTCGCTAACATAAAATTGACCCACTTACAGGACAAACGACAACCGAA
>CAZQOH010000138.1:0-6227 GCA_964594355.1 uncultured Desulfobacterales bacterium | reverse complement strand
TTAGCTCGGAAGCTCAGACGCTTCATACATTCTTTGAAACGGAACTTTATTTTGACAAACACTATAACCGGTATTTTCCCACTAGGGCTCAAAGACAACAAAATATAAGAGGGTAAAATTGATATTTTATTTACTTTGTGTCCTGGCGGCGGAATAATTCCACAGTAACTACGATAACTCTCCCACACTAAAAGTCAATATAAAACAGAATAGAGGGGTGTTTTAAGATATCAATATACAATTAAGAGATCTCATTATTTAAACACTAAAAGGGGGAACCTATGGACCTGGAAATATTTAACAAAATGAAAGATGAAGAGCTTCGCAAATATATAGAATTTTTGCTATGGCACTACCGGGTTATGGACGCATTTTGGTTCATCTATGTGGCCGAACAATTTGATCAGCCAACGGCAGAGCGGATCAATGAGAAGGTCTGGGGGAGGGTTGCGGGGATGGCCGCAAAGGATTTAATACCCCGCTTCCAAATTTCAGAAAAAGGTCTGGGAGGATTTGTGAAAGTCCTGAAATATTTTCCCTGGTGTATTCTTGTGGGATATAATATTCAAGAAAAGAAGGATGAAGTGATCATTTCAGTTCCATCGTGCCCCACTCAGGAAGCACGTCTCAGACGAGGCTTGGATGAGTTTGTATGCAAGGAGATGCATCGAGGAGAATTTGCGAGCTTTGCCTGTGAAGTGGATGACCGTATAGAGGTGGAATGTAAGTTTGCCCCACCAGATCCTCATCCGGATGATATATTTTGTAAATGGCGTTTTTATCTTAAAAACGAGGGCAAATAAAGGAACAACCCATGCCTCTATCTTTTAATTCTGTCAGTCACGGGACTATCGCCTTTGGATTCTTTAACATCGATTCCGACATGTTACTCCTAGATCATTACTTCTTTTTTGCCAATGAGTTTTGCGAGCATATTTCTGATATTGCTGAAAGCGATGGAAAAGAATCTTTTAAAACAATTTGTCATGTCTATTTCATTTCCGATAATGAAGATATCGGAGACTTGATGGGAGCAATACAAGGAACCCAGTATACTGGTTTTATTGGAGAATTGTATGAGCGATTTCCGTTTCCAAAGAATCTTGAAATTTTTAAGCAGATGTCGAATGGTTTCAGAAAACAAACAATTGTAAAGGAAATAATTGAAAAATACGCAAAATATATTGAGATTTCCATTACCGGTAAAAAATCAGGACAAGGTGTTGCGTTTGGTGTATACGAGTTCAATAGGGTTTCATTTCAAGAAATGATCAGGTATGTCTGGCGAGGCGGTTATCCACGCTGGAAAAATGAAAAAAGACCCGATTATGTGATGGCTTTAAGAGAGAAAGTAGAGCGTAGTTGCAATGGATTGTTTAAAGGTATTGTTTTTGATGAGTGATTGACGTGGTTTAAAGAATACGTTAATATAGGGGTATAAGGGTTGGCCAAAAAATGGCTAACCATTTGAAATCATTATGGTACGCCTGGCAGGATTCGAACCTGCGGCCTACGGATTAGAAGTCTCTTTTTGTCGTTTTTACTGTCTTTTACGGTGTTATATAATCTTATATATTGTTTTATATTATCAACATGTTATTAGCTTATAGATTGTTCCTTGTTTTATGGTAGTATACAATAGTTTTTAAAATTATAGTAGCAAAATGGTAGCAGTTTTAATCACCTTTCGGATTCCCACATTTCATAATATCCAAACTGAATAATTTTTTTATTTCTATTTAAAGAAAATCCTTGACAAGTTTTTTCAGCGTTGTTAAAGCTATAAGTAACCACTTTGCACATTAGAATGAGTTTCATGGAAGGAGTATAAACATGGCATGGGCAGAGACTTGCAGGATTAATGCAAACAAACAGATCGATCATCTACACAAGCAGGGCATGAGCAAGCGCCAGGCGATCAAAAAGCTGTCAGGTGAAAGCGGGATTTCTTATAATACAATGAACAATTGGTATTATCCAAGAAAAAGTGACGTTAAAAATAACGTCACCCCAAAAAACAAAGCTAAAAACAAAAAACAGCCCTCACAAGAAGAAATTTGGTTTAGGGCAGGACAAAAACTGAAATGGTTGGATAATTACATTGAAGGAGAATTTCAAAAAACATGCGGATGTAAGTAATGGCGTTAAAGTAGCAGTAGGTAATTACATTGCAAGGATTCAGGTTGTCTACCAGAGCGTGAAATATAATTAGCACATAAAAAATACATTAATAATGGGGTGAGATGTGGAATTTTTTATGAAAGACATAACTCTAATAACAGGGGCATCGAGGGATAATCTCGAAGGATGGATGGAAAAGGGCTTTATAATTCCCTCTATAAGAAGAGCTTCCGGCCAAGGCACTCGTAACATTTTCAGCATTGAAGATCTCTACCGAATCGCTACCTTTAAAAAATTAATAAGCAGTGGTTGGTATCGTCAAACAGCTTCGGATCTAATTATATCGATAGATACAAAAGATATTGACATGCTTATATCGATAGGGTTTTTACTAAAATTGCCACATGTGAAATTAAAGACTTCGGAAAAAATCGCATTAGAGATAAAAAAAGCATCAAAGACAAAAATAACATTGCCCGAGTTACAGAAAATTACACGCGCTGGATTCAGAAATGCAGGTCTTGAAGTTGGTCTCTATCTAGTTTTTCTCCGGAAGGACAATGAGACATCGAAGCGCGTCTGGTGTGTTCCTTTTCCTGTTGATTATTCCGAATCGGGTAAAGGGTTGTTTGATATTGGATATAAATTTAAGGATTTGATAAAATCTTTTAATCTGGCAGACGATATTTTTATTTTAAATTTTGGAAGAATTATAGACGAAATTAACGACAAGCTAATATTAAAAAACCCTGAATTATTCCTTAACCAGTACAAAAAAATAACAGAAAGAATAGATAAAGCTCCAGACATTTTACCTCTTTCACAATTATTCAAATTAGTAATTTCAACAAATCAGGATTTAAAAGAGGGGTTTAAATAGTATGCAAAAAAACATTATAATGGAAAACCATTTAAAAAAAAAGAAAGTGACTGAGCAGATAGGACGGGATTCTATCGTTCTCGATGCAAACGGTTCTTTTCCAAAAAAACTTATATTTATCGGACACGGAAAAAAATTTGAATATCGCCTTATAAAAACTAGACTTAATAAATTTATATTAAACAAATAATTCACAGCTAGCCAGTAGCAAGCGACTAAAAGCCAGCCAGCCGAGATAAACCTTTATAGGGTTTCTCGGCTTTTTTATTTTAAAACAGGGGGCTTTAATATGAATAAAAATTTTTTAACAACGGATGAAGCGGCCAAAAAGCTACAACCTGCATGTCTGATAACTATTGATGATTTGGCCCAGGCGCTGAATGTTCATAAGAGTTGGATTTACAGCAGAACAAGGGAAACAGGCCCTGGGACTCTTCCGAGAATCAAATGCGGGAAGTATCTACGCTTCCAGCTGGAGGACGTGCTCGAATGGTTAAAGATGAAAACTCAGCAAGAATCCGAGTAAAGCAAAAAATATGCAAAACTTGATTTCTCATATCGTAAACCGGCTCAAAAAAAGTGAATACTGGCTTGAAAAATCCAGAGACAACGGCAGTACTATTCAAAATCTGATCTGCCCTGAGTGTGGGGACACAAAGGCTTGGGCGTATTCCGGTGAGCCCTGGTCGATCAACTGTAATCGGCTCAGTAGTTGTGGGTCAAGAACCAAAATTCGTGATCTTTTTCCCGATCTTTTTGTGAGTATCGAAAAAAGATTCAAACCTACATCCGCCGATCCAAATAGACCCGCTACTGCTTATCTCAAGATGCGCAACCTAAACAGTTCGATAAATGGATTGAAATATAAATATCAACCCAACATCAGAAAAACTGAGTCTGGCGGGGTTTTATTTCACGTCACCGATAAAATATGGAATGGTAGGCTATTCAATCCGCCTCCTGGAGAGGGAAAAACCCATAACATTGGTTCAACTGCAGGTCAATTATGGAAACACCCATCCTTGGATTACGAATCAAGCAAAGAAATATATGTGACGGAGGGGGTATTTGATGCGTTGTCTTTAATTGAAATGGACTTTGATGCTATTGCAGTTTTATCATCTGGCCAAAATCCTTCAAATGTTGATTTGCCCGAAACTAAAAACCTTATCTTTGCATTCGATAATGATCCGGCGGGACATAGCGCATTAAAGAAATGGAGATCACAATATCCTGATGCAAAAGCAATTATGCCCGTAAAGGGCGATTGGAACGATTTCCTGTCTGACAGTTCTCCCAAAAAGGCCAGATCGTATTTTGATGAAAAACGGCCAGAATTTGAATTCATGGCAAAGATAGCTCTTTCAGTGTCAGCCAAGGAATACGTTAACGCCTGGTTTAAATTTCATGACGGAATGCTCCCCGGATTGTTTGTTTTCAACAAGTGTTATTATCACTCGATATACGACAAGAGGAAAGATAAACCAAGCACACATAAAGTATCCAATTTTACTGTTGAGGTCCTACATTACTCGCTCAATAATACAAATAAAGAAGAGCCCATAAACAATTATTTCATTAAAGTTAAACCAAAAAAAGGTAGATCTGTTTCTTTTATAGTTTCTGCAAAAGACCTTTCTACACCAAGCTATTTGACTGCGATGTTTTTACAGCGCACCCGGTGCCTATGGGAAGGTGATAGGCAAGCCTCGCTTGCATTAGCCCGTATGATAGTGGAAAGTAGATCTCCAGTTGTCAGACAACTACAGACGATCGGCTACGACCTCGAATCCGATTGTTATGTATTCAAACATTTTTTAATCGACAACCAGGGGAAAATCATTCTGCCCAATCCAAAAGGGATCTTCGAGCTTTCAAAATCTAAACACCTCCGTCCAGCTCAGCAATCCGCTATCATTAAGCCGATTAAAGGCATACGGCCAGTCGAAATATACAACCGCATCTATGATACTTGGAATAACCAAGGGGCGGTTGCGCTTGCCTGGATGGTAGCAAGCTGGTTCGTCAATCAAATAAAAAAAAGAATTGGGTTCTTTCCCTTTCTTTCTTACTTTGGAGACACTCAGACAGGAAAAACTGCCCTCGCAAGAATTCAAAATGCCTGCCAGGGCCTTGATGGTGAAGGTCTGCCCATGCGCAAAGTTAATACCTCCAAGGGAGAAATCCGCAAAATTGCCCAGCTGTCGGGCTTATTCCAAGCATTATTAGAGAGCAGCAAAGAGGATAACACAAGATTTGATCTTGATGGTATCTTGACCCTTTATAACCCTAATCCTCTTCAAATTCGTGCCCGGACAACAAACGACATCCAAACTCATGAGATACCCTTCCTGGCCTCGCTTTTGTTTGTACAAAACAATGAACCTTTTAAAACCAAAGCCCAACGAGAACGTGTAATTTCTTTAAAATTCAAAAAAGACGAGCAGAACAGGGAAACAACCGCGGCATTTAATAAACTGCATCAAACCCCCCTTGCCGAATTTTCTTATTTTTTTCCTTTTATTATGAAGCATCGCAAAACCATTGAAGTTAAATGGTTCGGTGCATTTCAACAAGCCAAAGAAGACTTAAAGGGGGAAATTCAAGATGCCCGTATCAACGAGAATCATGCTTTGATTTTAGCATTTCACAGGATTCTATGTGAGATGATTAAGATTGAGAATCCTTTGCGCGGCTATATTGAAGAGATCGGCTCAAAAAAACAACAAGAGTGTTCGCGAAGCTTTGAAGATATAGCAGATTTCTTTTTTGATATTGTGTTATCTCTCGACACAACAAAAGATGATTTCACATTTAGTTGTGATCTAAAAGAGACAGATCACGCCTTGTGGCTCTATCTTCCAGGAGTCGTAAAAGTAATTCGAGATGAAGGCTATCCTTTGAATGTTCAGCTTAAGGATCTCCAATCATCCTTGCAAAAACACCCGGCATATAAAAAACACAACATTTCACATCGATTTAGTGATTGCACCGCTTCACAAGTTCAGAAAGCATGGGTTTTCGATATCCGGATAATAAAAAACACGGATGACCAAAGGTGAAAAGGTTACAGGTTACAGAAAAGTTACAGAAAAGTTACAAGAGGTATTTGTTATAATATATAATAATAATAATATATTATATATATTATTATACATACTGTAACCATGTAACCACTAAAACATGTTAGTAAAAATACATTAATGAATCTTCTGATAAAATATAT
>CAZQOH010000137.1:0-6249 GCA_964594355.1 uncultured Desulfobacterales bacterium | reverse complement strand
CAACCGGTATAATGAGGTCTGAACTCAGCCCTGCAACTGATTTAATCTAAAATAGAACCCTTTTGTTTTTATTAACTCATCATGTGTACCCATTTCGATTATCCGGCTTCTGTTCAGTACGATTATTCGGTCGGCATTATGGGCTGTTGTAAGACGATGGGCAACAACGATAGCCGTTCTGTTTTTCATCAGGTTAAAAAGCGCATCCTGGATTTTATGCTCTGTTCCCGAATCTATGTATGAAGTGGCTTCATCCAGTATAATAAGGTCGGGATCACAAGCAAAAGCCCTTGCAATTGATATCAACTGGCGTTCTCCGCTTGAAATCGACTCTCCTCCTTCAGAGAGAATGGTGTCAAGACCGTTTGGCAGTTTGTCTATAAATGTTTTGCAATTTGATGCGTTCAGAATGTATTTCATTTTATCTTGAGAAATACTGCTTTTGTCGGAAATTATATTGTCCCTTATCGTTCCTGAAAATATAAATGGGTCCTGCATAACTAAAGCCATTTTTGATCTTAAAACCGAAAGTTCAAATGTTTTTATATCAAAACCGTTTACCAGGATCTGCCCTGATGTCGGATCATAAAACCTGGTTATTAAATTGATAAGGGATGTCTTTCCTGAACCTGTTGGACCGACAACCGCTATTACTTTACCGGAACTTACTCTAAATGAAACCTTTTTAAGAACTGTTTCATTGGCTATATAGGCAAATGAAACATCCTTGAACTCGATTTTCGTAATTTTTTCCAATGCAGGTGATACGGATTCCGGTTGGGTGACTGGTTGAGGCAATCTTTCGTTACTATCTAAGATTAAAAATAATCTTTCGGCCGATGCCATGGCATTTTGCATGACATTATATTTTTCTGCGATATCTCTTATGGGTCTGAAAAACATTTTTATGTAAGAGATGAAGACCACCAGTGCGCCAAGGCTTATGCTCTGTTTAAGGGCCCCGCTTCCGCCATAAAAAATAACAACGGCAACGGCAGCAGCCCCAAGAATTTCGATGATGGGCATAAACATGGCAAATACCCGGATCTGCCGCATTCCGGCAATGTAGTTGTCATGATTGATTTTTTCAAAATTGAGATAATTTTCCTTCTCCTGTATAAAAAGCTGAATAACCTTTATCCCTCCTATGGTTTCAGAAAACTTAGTATTTATTTCTGCGATTTTAATTCTTAAAACCCTAAAAGCATCCCTGGCAAGACCTGAAAAATGGATAGAAGCATATAAAACAAAAGGGAGTACTGTAAAGGAAACAACAGCCAATTTCCAGTTGATACTAAGGAGAACAACGGCAATTCCCAAAAGTAAAAATAAGTCTTTGAACACAAATACAATAATAGAGGTAAACAATTCATGCATATTTTGAACATCATTGGTGACACGAGTAACAAGCCTCCCAACGGGATTATGGTTGAAAAATGAAACCGACAAGCTCTGGACATGCTTGAAGAGCGCCATCCTCAGATCATGCATGACCATTTGGCCTGTATATTCCATTATCATAATCTGGAAAAAATTGAGTCCGAAATTGGCAAGTACAATGGCAAGAAAGACTATGACCAAATAGTTGATTCCGGCAAGATCATTTTTGCGTAATACAAGGAGATCCTTTTTTTCCAGACTTTGCAGATCATTAAAGTCAATAAAGGCAAATGTTCCGTATATTTTGAATTTATCTTCATATTTGTGGACAATTTCCTCGATTTTGACGTCAGTTATATCAGCTTTAAAATACCTGGTTTTTCTTTCAAGTGGGTCCGGAACGTTTTGAGATTTTGGGGCTTCCAAAGGTGTGGAATCAATTCGAGGTACAATATAACGATCTATTGCGATCTTAGTAATATAAGGAAGAGAAAGATCGAACAGTGTAATAATAATGACGAGCAAAACAGAATATAAGATCAAACGCTTATACGGTTTCGTAAAAGGATAGAGACGTTTTAACATTTTTACATCATAAGGTTTGCCAAGCTTCTCTTCCTCTGTATATCCAAAATCAGAGCGCATTGAACTCCTCTTCTATTTCCTGAAGATGAAAAGTTTTTGCATAATATTGACCATGTTCCATCAGCTCCGCATGTGTACCGGATTCCACAATACGGCCGTCGTCCAGTGTAATAATGTGATCAGCAAACCGAATGGCAGAGAGTCGGTGTGAAACTATAATGATCGTTTTTTCCTCGGTCATAAACCTGATCGTTTTTATAATGGCCGCCCCTGTTTTCAAATCGACCTGACTGATGGGATCATCCATGATCAGTATGGGTGTATCCTTTAGTAATGAACGGGCAAGTGCAATACGCTGCTTCTGTCCACCGGAAAGGACGACCCCCTTTTCCCCCACTATCGTTTCAAAACCGTTTGGAAAGGATTTTATTGTTTCATACAATGATGCTTCTTTAGATGCTTTTATCAGTTCCGGATCTTTTGTATTATTATTAAGTGTAATATTTTCCCGAATTGTTCCCCCAAACAAAAACGGTTCCTGGGGCATAAAGGAGATCCTGGATCTGAGATCATTAAGTTGTATTTTCCGGATATCTGTACCGTCGAGCAGGATACACCCCTGTGACACTTTAAAGAGTCTTGGTATAAGACTTAATAAAGTTGTCTTGCCGCTGCCGGGAGGTCCTACAATACCCAGAATCTTTCCGGGCTTCAATTTTATATCAATCTTTGCAAGGGCCGGCAATATGTCTGATTTATAATCTGATTCGCAAGATCCAGGTTCATAGGAAAATGTCACATTTTCAAAAACAATCTCTCCCCGCACCCGCTTAATAGGTTCCGCACCCGGCATATTATATATTTGCGGGTGTGTCTCCAGGATCTTATTGATTCTGTCGAGTGATGCTTTGCCCCGCTGTATAAGATTTACAACCCATCCCATGGCCATCATTGGCCATGTAAGGAGTCCGATATAACTGATGAACGCGACAAAATCTCCGGAAGTGATGGTTGCACTTATGGTTTGCCGTCCGCCGAGATAAAGGACGATGCCAAGACCTAAATTAGAAAAAAAGAGCATCATGGGGAAAAAAGTTTGGGTAATCTTTGCCAGTTTTAGATTCTTGCCGATATAGTCCTTTGACATCTCTTCCAGTTTTAAAACCGATTCCTTTTCCCTGTTATATGCCTTTATGACACGGACCCCTGTAAACCTTTCCCTTACAATCTCGGTTAAATCGGCAAATGCTCCTTGAACCGCCTGATATTGACGGTGCATCTTTTTACTGAAGAAGCGAGTGCTAAAAACAATAAGCGGCATTGGTATGAGGACAAATAGGGTGAGTTTGACATTGATGTAAGCCATAAAGCCTATGGAGGCTGTACCAAGTACCACGGCGTCAGTTAAGGCAACCATACCCATACCTGTTGCCATTCGTATATGCTGGATATCATTTGTGGCATGAGCCATCAGATCGCCGGTTTTTATTTTATCGAAATATGAAGCGGAAAGCGTTTGAATATGAGCAAAAAATTTGTTACGAAGCCCTTCTTCCACACGTCTTGACATTCCGATTAAACAACGTCTCCATATATATCGAAATATACCAATCATAATAGCAATTCCAATTATATAGAGTGCATAGTTAAGCAACTTTGTTACATCGGCCCGAAACCATGTAAGATCATCAACCGCCCATTTTACAACGCGTGGAATAAAAAGCTGCAAAAAATCAACGATGATAAGACTGATGATACCAATGAAAATGACAAGACGGTTTTCCGCAAAATAGGGTTTTATTAAGTGTATGGATTTCATGTTTAGTCTGATATTGTTATTTAAGAGTTTGAAGTTATCACGAAAACACGAAAGATTGAAAGCACGAAATAAAAATATTACAAAAAGCGTAATAGTTCAGCTATTTTTTTTAGACAGGATTAACATGATTAACATGATTTAAAAAATTATTTTTACGAATCCTGTTTATCAAAAAGTTGAATCCTTCAATTGGTTATATTATTCTTGTTTAAACGCAGAGAGCAATACTACTGAAATGGTCTACAGCTATAGAGTAAAACAGAATTCATCAATACTAAAACCTGGAATATTCGAGAAGTAGAGTAAGTGCCGCGATTTTTTTCAAACCATTCTCTTAGAATAAAATACGGGGTTAACATACTCGAAAACTGCAGATTTTTATCTGACTTCAAGCGTTCTCGCTCAGGCAGGATTATGATTTTGTGATTAACTGGAATAATATCTTGTGTATCCTGTTATCCTGTCAAATATTTTTTGTATGGTGAACGGTTACCAAAAAGTTTAAATCCGCTCATTGACTTTCAAAGGGCTCCTTGTTATTTTACTTTATTATGGAACCAGGAAATGTTGTTGAATATATTGACCGCCAGAAAATAACATGCGCGGTTATTATAGACATTAAAAAGCAAAAACTGCGTTTATTGACCGAAAACAATCGAGAAGTCAAGCTTTCGGCCGGTCGTCTATCGCATACATGCAAAATGCGTCTTGATCTTTCCAATGGCAGAGATACTTTAGTTGAAACCTTAATAAAGATAGCAGATAAGCGTGAATCCTTAATCAGTCATGTGGACATCGAGGAACTATGGGAAGTTTTAAATACCGAACAAGAATGGATTGATCTTGCCACAATGACCGAATTTTGTTTTCCGGAAAATCCAACTGATGACCATGAATCGGCGGTTGTCAGGGCATTTTTTAAAAACCGAACATATTTTAAATTTAATTTTGATCGATTTTTTCCGAATTCACAAGAGAAAGTCGAACAGATTGTCACCCTAAATAGAGAAGCCGCTCGAAAAAATAAAGTCATAGAGGAAGGTAGCAATTGGTTGAGAAGTGTCTTAAATGATACTATCCCTGCCTTACCTGATTCTTTATCCGATTCCTTATCTACGAGTGAATCGGAATTTGTGGAGATACTTAAATCCTTTTATCTCTTTGAAAAGGAAAGCCGGCACTATAAACTTGCCAATGAAATGCTTGTTAAAGCCGACATAGATGATCCTGAAAAAGTTTTCCAGCTTCTTGTCAAGCTGGGTATATGGAATAAAAATGAGAATATAGAACTTTATAAACATGAAATCCCTACCGCTTTTTCAGACAAGGTAACGGAACATTTTAATGCGCTGGTCAATTCGCTTCAAGTCATTCCTGTTGAACATGAGCGTAAGGATCTTACAGGGCTTTCTTTGATAACAATAGACGGGCAGTCAACCCTTGATTTTGACGATGCCATAAGCATTGAAGAAAAAAGCGATCATTATCGTCTCGGTATACACATTTCCGACGTCGGCCATTTTATAAAAAAGGGAGATATTCTCGATCTGGAAGCCAGGGCTCGGGGAAGCTCTATTTACATGCCAGATGATAAAATACCCATGTTGCCTTCAATTGTTGCAGAAGATCTTTGCAGTCTTAAGGCCGGAGAATTGAGACCTGCCACTAGCACCCTGGTAAGACTAAGCCCGTTTTTCGAAATATTAGATTATGAAATCTTTCCGAGTCTGATCAAGGTACAAGATCAGCTTACTTATTATGAAGTCAATATGAACATGGATAACAAGGACGAGATCCTTATTCTACATGATATAGCAAAAAACTTTCGTGAAAAAAGGCTTCGTGACGGTGCGGTTCAAATATCTTTACCTGAAATAAATATCTGGATAAATGGGGATGGGAAAATAAATGTAAATAAAATAAATCGGGAAAGCCCCGGAAGGATGTTGGTTGCGGAGATAATGATTCTGGCTAACTGGCTCATGGCCCGCTTTCTGGCAAAACATAATATGCCGGCTGTTTTCAGATCTCAACCAGGACCCAGAGAACGTCTTTATAAAAAAAATGAAGGTTCTCTGTTTCAAAATTGGATGCAGCGAAAGCTGCTGAGCCGTTTTGTATTAAGCCATGAGCCTGAACATCATTCAGGTCTTGGTTTGAATGCCTATGTAACTTCAACATCGCCCATCAGGAAGTATTTTGATCTTGTAACCCAAAGACAGATACGATCGGTTTTCGGTCTGGAAACGCCTTATACTCCAGAGGAAATAAAAGACATAATTCAAACGCTTAAAACGCCCATAAACAGTGTATCAAGAATTCAATACACACGCAACCGGTACTGGTTGCTTAAATATCTTGAAAATAAAATCGGCGGAAAAGAAGAGGCGATTGTCCTTAGCAAAAGAAGAAACAACTACCAGATACTACTGAAAGAGTATATGATAGAATGCAATCTGCCTTTA
>CAZQOH010000136.1:0-6263 GCA_964594355.1 uncultured Desulfobacterales bacterium | reverse complement strand
TTAGACGGTATCCGTTATTTGTTAATTGTTATTGGTTTTTTGTGAAAGGTAAACAGAATTATATCTCGTTTTTGATAGAAATACAGAATATTAATTTATATTCGTCCGAGTAACGAATAACAAATAACCTTCAATTGAGTGTTATAGCTCAATTGAGGTAATACTAAGGAGAAAATATTGGAAACCTTATACGATTTCTTCGCCAAGCCTATAGACCCAAGGCTTTATTCCGGTGTAAAAATAGGAATGGCATCACCGGAGCAGATTCGTCAGTGGTCTCACGGGGAAATTAAAAAGCCAGAGACAATTAATTATAGAACTTTTAAGCCTGAACGTGACGGCCTTTTCTGTGCTAAGATTTTTGGTCCTACAAAAGACTATGAATGTAACTGTGGTAAATACAAGCGGATGAAACACAGAGGAGTTATCTGTGAAAAGTGCGGTGTTGAAGTAATTCAGTCCAAGGTTCGCAGAGAACGTATGGGTCACATTGAACTCGCTACTCCTGTTGCGCATATATGGTTTTTGAAAAGTCTTCCGAGCAAGATCGGTAATCTTTTGGATTTGACACTAAAAAATTTGGAAAAAATTCTTTATTTCGATAGCCATATCGTTATCGACCCAATGGATACCGATCTAAGTCGTTGCCAGCTCTTATCAGATGATAACTATCATGAAGCACTTGAAACTTATGGACCAAAATTTAAAGTAGGGATAGGTGCAGAGGCTGTTAAAGAGTTACTGGAAAATATCGATCTCGATGCTATAAGCGAGGAAGTGAGGGTTGATATTAATGCTACAAAATCAGTAGCAAAACGACAAAAACTGTCCAAACGGCTTAAAATAGTCGATGCATTCAAACGTTCTGGATTAAAACCTGTCTGGATGATTATGGATGTTATTCCTGTCCTTCCACCTGATTTGCGTCCACTCGTTCCTCTTGACGGCGGCAGATTTGCAACTTCTGATCTTAATGACCTTTATCGAAGGGTAATTAACCGTAATAATCGTTTAAAGCGTCTTATTGATTTAAAAGCTCCTGACATTATTATCCGTAATGAAAAACGGATGCTCCAGGAATCGGTAGATGTTCTCTTTGATAACGGGAGGCATGGTAGAGTTATTACAGGAACAAATAAAAGACCGTTAAAATCACTAAGCGATACTTTAAAAGGGAAGCAGGGACGCTTTCGCCAGAATCTTTTAGGCAAACGGGTTGATTATTCAGGTCGTACCGTTATAACAATTGGGCCAAACCTCAGACTTCATCAGTGTGGTCTGCCAAAAAAGATGGCCCTCGAATTATTCAAACCTTTTGTTTATTATCGCCTTGAGCAAAAAGGACTCGTTTCTACGGTAAAAAGTGCAAAAAAGATGGTGGAGCGTGAGTCCTCGGAAGTTTGGGATACGTTAGATGAAGTTGTAAAGGAGTATCCGGTTCTTTTGAACCGCGCTCCTACGCTCCATAGATTGGGTATTCAAGCATTTGAACCTATACTCACCGAGGGTAAAGCTATCCAGCTTCATCCGCTTGTTTGTACTGCATTTAATGCCGACTTCGACGGAGATCAGATGGCTGTCCACATCCCCCTCTCTGTAGAATCCCAAATAGAGGCGAGGATATTGATGCTTTCAAGCAACAATATACTTTCTCCAGCTAATGGAAGCCCGATAATTGTCCCAAGCCAGGATATTGTCCTTGGTATCTATTACATGACAAGCGAGATCAAGGGTTCCAAAGGGGAAGGAAGAATATTTGCCAATCCTGATGAAGTTCGGTCTGCTTATGATTCTAAAACTGTTGACCTTCATGCCAGAATTACTGTTCGAATGGACGGGAAAAGAGTGGATACAACAGTGGGACGTATTCTACTTTGGGAAATTATACCTCAAGATAACATTAACGTAATGCGCCACATCATAGTTTCGGAAGAAGATAATGCAAAACATATCCTTGATGAAATTCAAAACGGCGCAGTTTTTGCCGAGATGGTGAAAAAATATTCTGAGAGTCAAGATAAAGAAAATGAAGGAATTATCGGTATCCTTAGAAAAGATGAGTTCAAACGATTATTTCACGCTGATGGTAAAGATGTTGATGCGGTTTTTTCTCTTAAGAAAGGGGAGGTTAGCAATATAATTGCATCCGATGGTGCGTATCATATTTTTGAAGTAATAGATAATCGACCCGAGATACCTTTTAATAAGGTGAATAAGGTCATGGATAAAAACGTTCTCCGTGAGCTTGTGGATTATGCGTACAGGAATCTTGGGCAAAAAATTACAGTAATAATTTCCGACCGGCTTAAGGATATCGGTTACAAATATTCAACTGAAGGCGGGCTTTCCATTTCGATTGATGCCATGATCATCCCTTCTACTAAAGAGAATATTATAAAGAGCGCAGAGAAACAGGTGGTGGAAATTAGTCGACAATATACGGAAGGCCTCATCACTCAGGGAGAAAAATATAATAAAGTTATAGACATATGGGCAAAAGCAACAGATGATGTGGCAAATGAGATGATGGATGCCATGAAAATTACACCTGTAGCGGATAGAGAAGGTAATTCTACCTCGGATAAAGAGAAAAACTCTGTTGCTAAGGAAAGTTTCAATCCCATTTACATGATGGCAAATTCAGGTGCAAGAGGCAGCAAGGATCAGATGCGGCAACTTGCAGGTATGCGCGGTCTAATGGCAAAACCATCAGGTGAAATAATTGAAACTCCTATTACGGCTAATTTTAGAGAAGGGCTTTCCGTGCTTCAGTATTTTATTTCAACTCATGGTGCAAGAAAAGGACTTGCTGATACTGCTTTGAAAACCGCCAACTCGGGATATCTTACCAGAAGACTTGCAGATGTGGGTCAGGACTGTATGGTAATAGGAGAAGATTGTGGGACAATGCTGGGTGTTGAGGTTGAACCGTTGATGGAGGGAGGAGAAGTCATACAGCGCCTGGGTGAACGTATTTTAGGCCGTTTTTCTGTTGAAGATATCATTGATCCTTTTACAAAAAAAGTTCTTATTAAGGCAGGAGAAGAGATTGACGAGGAGGCTGTAAAGTCAATCGAAAATGCAGGACTTACAAGTGTAAAAATCAGATCTGTTTTGACATGTAATACAAAACATGGTGTTTGTGTCAAATGTTACGGGAGAGATCTTGCCCATGGAACCCCGGTGGAAATAGGCCAGCCAATAGGAATTCTAGCCGCTCAGTCCATCGGAGAACCCGGAACCCAGCTGACTATGCGTACATTTCACATTGGCGGAACGGCAAGTCGTAGGGTTGAACAGGCAGATATAAGGGCGAGAGTAGGGGGGGCAGTAAATTTTATTAAGCTGAATGTTGTTAAAAATGCGGAAAATGAATTAGTTGTAATGAATCGCCGCGGTGGTGAGTTTGCCATTGTCGGCAAAACAGGCCGAGAACGCGAACGTTTTCCTGTAATTTACGGCGCCCATGTTTTAGTTAAGGATGGGCAGAAGGCCAAACCAGGCGATATCCTAGCAACATGGGATCCCTTTACAACACCGATTATTACAGAAGTTAACGGAACTGTTAAATTTGATGATGTCGTACCCGGCATGACCTTACAGGAGAAAGTAGATCCTGTAACCGGTAAGTCAAGCCGAACAATTATCGAAACCAAAAACGCTGAAGTACGTCCAAGAATTTCTATAAAAGTCAAGGGCGGCAAAACAGCAAAGCTGCCAAAATCCACAGGTTTAGCGCAATATGAACTTCCTGTCGATGCTATTATATTGATGGAAGAAGGAGATGAAGTTAAAGCCGGTGATGTTATTGCAAAGTTACCGAGGGCTACAACTAAGACAAAAGATATCACAGGTGGCCTTCCGAGAGTGGCCGAGCTTTTTGAAGTACGTAAGCCCAAAGAGACTGCGGTGTTAAGTGAAATTGATGGATATGTGTCGATCTCAAAAAGTACAAAAAAAGGAAAACAGAAAATAACGGTTACTCCGGTGGATGTTGGTGAAGAAAAAGAATATCTGATTCCGCGCGGCAAACATATAAACGTATATGAAGGTGATTATATTAGGGCTGGTGAGCCTCTTATAAGTGGCGCAGCTAATCCGCAGGAAATCTTGAATATAATGGGTGAAATTGCGCTGGCCCGCTATCTTGTCGATGAAGTTCAGGAAGTATACCGTTTGCAGGGTGTTAGGATAAATGATAAGCACATTGAGGTAACTGTGCGACAGATGATGAGGCGTGTAAAAGTAGTTGATGCCGGCGATACGGATTTTATTACTGAAGAGCAGGTAGATAGAATTAGATTTGGAGAAGTTAACGATGAAGTAATCAAAAAAGGAGGAAAACCTGCTATTGCCGAGCCCCTTATATTAGGCATCACCAAAGCGTCATTAAGCACTGATAGCTTTATCTCTGCGGCTTCATTTCAGGAAACGACAAGAGTCCTAACAGAAGCAACTATTGCCGGCACTGTTGATTATTTGCGGGGCCTCAAAGAAAATGTTATTATGGGAAGAATGATTCCCGCCGGCACAGGATATTCTCAATATGGTGAGGTTGAGGTTGATCTGTGTTAAATAGTGTGACCTCATGGTATAAAACACTTGACAATGTAAAGTTAAGTGTATAGATGGGGAAGCTTTGCCAAAATTGTAATGATTACTATATATGTGAGGAAAATATGCCGACTATTAACCAGTTAGTAAGAAAGGGCAGAAAACAGATTAAGAAGAAGACCAGCACTCCGGCCTTAAAAGGGGCTCCTCAAAAGAGAGGTGTATGTACCCGCGTATATACATCAACCCCTAAAAAACCTAATTCCGCTTTGCGAAAGGTAGCGAGAGTCAGGCTAACTACTGGTATGGAGGTTACGGCATATATTCCCGGCATAGGTCATAACCTTCAGGAACATTCAGTAGTTCTTGTTCGAGGAGGACGCGTAAAGGATTTGCCTGGAGTAAGGTACCATATTGTAAGGGGTACGCTTGATACACTTGGGGTGGAGGATCGAAAAAAGGGTAGGTCAAAGTATGGTGCAAAGAAGCCTAAATAGTACCTTATCGGTCAAACACTAAATAGTATATAGCTATTACTAACCAAGGACGAGATGGTAAAAAGTAAGCTTAACAAATAAGATAATATTAATGGTGTAATATATGCCAAGAAGAAGAGAAGTACCCGAACGACAAGTTATACCCGATTCTAAGTATAACAATAAATTAGTGTCGAAGTTTATAAAATCAATGATGCACGACGGTAAAAAAAGCACATCGGAGTTGTTATTATATAATGCGTTCGATATTATCGAGAAAAAAACAAATGAATCTCCTTTAAAGACTTTTGAACAAGCTGTTGAAAATGTAAAGCCGATAATTGAGGTTAAATCACGGCGAGTTGGTGGGTCAACATATCAAATCCCGACAGATATTCGACCGGTGAGGCGTACGGCTCTGGGGATTAGATGGATTATTGAACATGCTCGTAATCGTGCGGGAAGGGGTATGGCAAGTAAATTGGCAGGTGAGCTTTTAGATGCAGCTGATGGGAAAGGGGCTTCTATTAAGAAAAAAGAAGATACACATAAGATGGCTGAGGCAAACAAAGCATTTGCTCATTACCGTTGGTAAATTAAAGTGGATAGTGCAAAAGGCTGATCGCTTTACTTTACTCTATGCTTTTTGCGATTTTTCAAAAGGAGGATCTAGATATGGCGAAGGAGAAGTTTGAGAGGACAAAGCCGCATGTAAACGTGGGTACGATTGGTCATATAGATCACGGTAAGACGACGTTAACGGCGGCGATAACGAAACATATAAGTCATAAGGGCAAGGCGGACTTTGTACCTTTTGATGAGATAGACAAGGCTCCTGAAGAGAAGGAGCGTGGCATAACGATAGCGACGGCGCATGTAGAGTATGAGACGGAGAATCGTCATTATGCTCATGTTGACTGTCCTGGTCATGCGGATTACATTAAGAACATGATAACGGGTGCTGCGCAGATGGATGGGGCAATATTGGTAGTAGGAGCTGATGATGGTCCTATGCCTCAGACGCGGGAGCACATATTATTAGCTCGTCAGGTAGGTGTGCCATGCATAGTGGTATATTTAAACAAGTGTGACATGGTTGATGATGAGGAGCTTATAGAGCTTGTAGAGTTAGAGCTTCGGGAGTTATTGGACAAGTATGAGTTTCCCGGGGATGACATTCCGATAATTCGAGGCAGTGCGTTGAAGGCGTTAGAGAGTGATGAACCGGAAAGT
>CAZQOH010000135.1:0-6308 GCA_964594355.1 uncultured Desulfobacterales bacterium | reverse complement strand
GCTCGGAAGTTCAGACGCTGGTCAATCGGAACATATTTATGACAACCGGTATAGAGTCCTTTTAAAAATGTTTTCTGCTAAGGCGGGATTTAAGTTCAAGAAAGGAAAGACAAAAATTGACGATAAGAAAAATTTTCCAGTTAGGCAATCCAAAACTTTACGAGATCAGCGAACCAATTGAAAAGTCCGAAGTTCCCGAACTAGAGAATGTGATCCAAGATCTTCATGATACACTTGTGGACTTCCGAGCCGGATATGGTGCAGGACGAGCCATTGCTTCACCACAAATTGGTATAATGAAGAGAATGATTTATATGTATATAGATAAACCTACTGTCTTCATCAACCCCTCACTTCATCACAAAAGTTCTGAAATGATAGAAGTATGGGATGACTGCATGAGTTTCCCAGATCTTCTCGTTAAGGTCAAGCGACACAAAACATGCACCATTTCTTATCTTGACAGAGATTGGAACAGGTTAGAGATGAAACTAAACGGAGACCTTTCAGAGTTATTGCAACATGAGTATGATCACCTCGATGGTATTCTGGCTGTATCTAAAGCAATAGATGGACGCTCATTCGCGTTAAGGGATCAAAGGGGGCGTTTTGCAAAGGTCTTATGATGTCGAAAAAACGACTTAAGCGGCGTCCCGTAATGGAGGATATATGAATTATTCACCGATCAACTTTGAGGAAAAACTTGCAAAGTTTTCAGAACACTGGTCTCCAAAAATCATTGCCCAAATGAATGATTATCATTTCAAACTAGTTAAACTCCAAGGTGACTTTGTCTGGCACAGTCACACTGATACGGATGAGGTTTTTATGGTTATTGATGGAGGAATGATCATCGAGTTCCGTGATGGTAAAGTTGACCTGCAAAAAGGAGAAATGTTTGTTGTCCCTAAAGGGGTGGAGCACAAACCATTCGCTGAAAAGGAATGCAAGATCATGACAGTTGAACCTTCAGGTACGATAAACACCGGTGACACAGGTGGTGATTTAACGGCAGATAACAATGTTTGGATATAGGCCACAGATAATAGGAGACCTTTGAAAAATGTTTGTTTTGACCTTTTACGAGACCATCATATTTTAGCTGTTTGAAAACAAGACCGCTTCAAAGGTAATTAAAGGAGGGATTTAAATGATTCATTATCTTAAGGATGACTATGAGGTTGCTGAAATTATCCGGAAAGAAGAATCGAGGATAGAAAATACCTTAAATTTAATTGCCGCTGAGAATCATTCACCCCGCTCAATTATGGAAGCCTTGGGATCTATTTTCAATACCAAGACAATTGAAGGGTATCCGGGCAAGCGGTTTCATGCCGGCTGCATATATGTAGATGAGTTGGAGAACCTGGCAATCTCACGGTGTAAACAATTATTTTGTGCAGAACATGTAAATGTTCAGCCCCACAGCGGCACTTCGGCAAATCTGGCAGTCTATTTCTCCGTCCTTGAAACGGGAGATAGCATCCTTGCAATGAGCCTCCCGCACGGGGGTCATCTCTCCCACGGACACCAGGCTTCAATAACCAGCAGATGTTTTGAATTCAATCATTATGGGGTAGATAGCAAAACCGAACTTATCGACTATGATAAAGTAAGGGAACTTGCGCATAAATTCAAGCCAAGGATGATCGTGGCCGGGGCCAGTTCATATCCCAGGCTTATCGATTATGAGAAGATGGCCGAAATAGCGAAAGAGGTATCAGCATATCTTTTTGCAGACATGGCACACCTTGCAGGTCTCGTTGCTGCAAAGGCTATCCCCAGCCCGGTACCTCACTGCGATTTTGTAACTTTCACCTGTTATAAGACAATGATGGGAGGAAGAGGGGGAGTAATTTTATGCAAGCATGACTATGGCAAGAAGATTGACAGTGCTATTTTTCCCGGATGCCAGGGAACAAGCGCTGTTAATCTTATTGCTGCAAAGGCGCTCATTTTCAAACTGGCTATGGAGCCGGAATTTATAGATATTCAAAAGAAGACGCTTGAAAATGCCGATTGTCTTGCAAGAGAGCTTGGCCTAAAAGGCTATCGAATCGTCACAGGGGGAACCGACAACCACCAGGTGCTCGTTGACGTTACACCAAAAGGGCTGGAAGGAAATACCGCTGAAAAACTTCTTGAATCCGTTGGGATAATAACAAACAGGAATGTCATTTCCAGTGACTCGGACAGTCCGGGAAATATCAGCGGGATAAGATTGGGCAGCTCAGCCGTTACCTCCAGGGGAATTGAAAAACCTGAGATTGTCAAAATAGCGGAATTGATAGATGCCGCCATTGTCAATCATGATAATGAAAATGTACTGG
This sequence comes from uncultured Desulfobacterales bacterium, assembly GCA_964594355.1. Taxonomy (GTDB): domain Bacteria; phylum Desulfobacterota; class Desulfobacteria; order Desulfobacterales; family JAUVVS01; genus JAUVVS01. Next base: position 3,978 of record CAZQOH010000135.1, on the reverse strand, counting down.
ATCGGGTATCAGAAGAGGTACTCGAATTGTGCAAAAGATTTCCTGTGTATAATTGAAGGCAACCTTTATAAATAGATTGAAATGTCAAAACTAATTTCTTGTTATTATTAAACTCGGCTATCAAACTATCCAACAAATATGTTGCCAACAGTTTTGTTGGAAAACTTTTAATAAAAGCCTCATGAGAATTTAAACGTTTTATTTAGCTCCCGATTTTCCAGTCCTCTCAAAGTTTATGGAAAGGCTCTCCCTTGCCCAACGTAAAATTTCTGGGTTTACTGGTGCTTTATAAGGCACAGTAAACATTTTTCCCCTCCAGTTTTATTAAGCATAACACTCAAAGATAATTAAATCAAAAAAATCTGAATGGAATTGGAATGATCAAATAAATATATAAAAAATATGACAAATTTTGGAATGCAGGGCATCTGCATACTCGGGTTATTGCGCACCGGAGGCGATCTTTTACTGTCTACGCATACAGCTGAGTTGATTTTATATCCCCTGTCCATCCCCAAAAAAGGGAAAAAGAAGGAAAAAGGCGGTTAAGGTACAAATCATCAACCGCCGTTCTTATTCAAACTATGGAAGAAGCGCATAATCGACTTTTCTCTATATTACGATTTTAGCCGTTTGACTTCCGTGGTGACTTCCGTGGTGACTTCCGTGGTGACTTCCGTGGTGACTTCCGGGGTGACTTTCGCGACATCCTCCTTTTTCATAGCTTCCGTAAAAACCGGATGAACAGGAAATTCAACAAGGAAAAACGTCCGATCGTTATCTGTGTGAAATATCGGTTCAGGAGATCCGTTTTTTTCAATTTCACGCAACATTTTCGGGATTTCGGTTCCACGTTCCTCGGTCATTTCGAGTTCTTTTAAAAACTCGCCCACCCGTCTGTTGCGATAAAGGCGCGAGAGAAAACGGAATTCGCACATGTCCTTCCAGCCGGCCTTGAACTCTACCCGTTCCCACTCAACCGTGCGGGCGGTGAGAAGGTCGTTTATGTTGATGGGAAGTTTCATGATATTTTGTTGTTTAAAAGTACCATAAGAATTTCCTTATGAGACTTTACTGGGGCAAAAGTCGCACAAGAAGATACCAGAAAGACTTTTACCCTTCTTCCGGAACATTAAAGAGGGTAAGATATTCTTCAAAGTAAAACAGGCGGTTTCGCTTTCTATGTGAATTCATGGTGCAGTTGCAAAATGAATTCACCTTACCTTTTCAGCATCCTCTTCATTTCAATACACACACTCAATCATGATTTCAAATGCATCAAATTTATTTTTAAGCGAAATGATACAATTTTTTTCTTGACAGACCTTCGGATCTATGTAATGTTATATATGTAACATTATATTTGTAATATAACATCGGAGGCAATAATGGCACGTGGACAAAGCGGCCGGATCGTATTAGAGGTAAACCCGGAACTAAAAAACGAATTGTACTCTGCTATTTCGAAAAAAGGGATTACCCTAAAGGACTGGTTTATCGATACTGCGGAACAGTATATAAAATATCAAGTCGCAGAAAAACAACTCACATTTGATTTTCTGTCATCCTCCACAAAGGATGACGATAACAAATAACTTGCTATTTTTAGTGGCTGATTAAGATAAACAGACTGGAAATACTGTTCCATTAGGTTTTACAAGGATAACTAATGCTGAAAAAACTTCAAAACAAGCACGTTACGGATTCATTAAGGTTTATTCTTAGCAAAAGCATGGTGACCAACCTTTTACCAGAGCATCTCAAACTTGTTCCACAACTCAACGAGGTCTATGAGCTTGAACTGGCTTTCTATGAAAGTCAAATCCTTAGTGAAGAAGAAATTTTACAGAACGGAGCATATTTTGCCAAAGTGAATGGACAACCGACTCGCCATTTCTTGATCTGCCAAGGCGAACCACTAAAGCTGGCTGAACATTCATCATCCCGACTAAAATCATTTTTTAAGACCAATCAGTTTAAGACTGGATATGCTACTAACGGTCTCTTTCCATATCGTGGGAAATTCCACCCACAGATGATTAAAGGGCTTATTAACATTATGGGATGCAAACCAAGTGATACGATTCTGGACCCAATGATGGGTTCAGGAACAGTGCTTATTGAAGCGACTTTAATGGGGATAAACTCTATAGGAATAGATGCAAGTCCATTCTGTTCCTTTATGACAAAAGGAAAAATTAACGGTTTGAAAGTTCCTGTTGGATATCTGAAAGCTGCTTTCAATGAATTTGACTCGACGTTCAATTATTACTTAAAAAAAGTTGGAGAGGAGCAGAAGATTAGTACTAATGTACAAAACGAACTTTTTGGAAGTTTAAAATCTACACCCAAAAAGGTTATCACTCCCCATTGGACTAAACGTCAGGATGTCCAAGACTATTTGATGTTAGCATTTCTGGATGCCAAAGGATACTCTGAGCGCAGCAAGCGGAAATCTTTTGAGGAACAGTTTCATGCGATTCTGGAAAGATATATTTTCGTTGCCGAAAAAATTCAGAATGTCCTAAGAGGTTTTGAAGATGAATTGGGCAAAGCTGATCCGAGAACAGGTGACGCACGCAGGCTGAACATAGAAGATAACTCTATAGATGGAGTTATTTTTTCACCACCATACAGCTTTGCAATAGATTATCTTGCTAATGATGAATACCATCTTAATGCCATTGGCGTTGATGTTAATAAGTTGCGTGAATCAATGGTTGGTCTTCGCGGTAAATATCAAAGGCACAAATATGAAAACTATTTATCCGACATGGATAAGATAATTTCTGAATGCTCCCGCGTATTAAAACCCGGAAAAATATGCAGCATTGTTGTCGGTACTAACAACAACCAAATCGGCAAGATCCTAAAGGTTAACCCAGAAGAAGTCAAAGGCCTCCATGAACAGCTTACCGAGATGGCCGAGAATCATGGAATGAGCCTTGTTAGAAATATTGAACGCCAGATCACCGGAATGGCGAACACTATGCGTACTGAATTTATTGTAATGCTCCAAAAGGATTAGACCATCGCTCTGCCGTTTGTCCCTTTTTCGATTCTTGGGACATCAATGCTTGAATGGTCATGTTCCACAGCAATGACAGCCAGAAAGCCCTCTTCTATGTTGAGGGCTTTCCACATTGGAAAATAAGGAGCAAGCTCACGGAAGTTTCCAACACGATCTGTAAGGTATTGGTACAACTCACGTGTCGGCAGGATCAAAACTCCGCCTATCAGGATTTTTTTTAGAAGTCCTATAGACATTTTGTTTATAGCACGGTGGCTGGATGAGATATTGCCTGTCTCCCATTCGAGTGCGAAATATTTACCTTTGGACTTAACGTAACAGGTTGCATCAACTGGGCCAGGTCTTACGACTTTTGCAATATCAAGCCTGGTTTCAAGATCCCACCCAAATTGCTGGAGCTTTGCCATGCACGCATCTTTGATAGGCTTAACACCGCTTCCTTCACCCCTCTTTTTGCCGGACTGCTCATGAATAGTGAAGCTACCTGAGCCAGGAGGCCACTCTATGGCCGCAATAGCCTGCTGAATCTGGCCGTAGATTTTTTTCCATTCGTCGCTTTTTGAAAAATCGCCCTTTTCGATCAACACCTCCATCTTCACAAATTTCATGCGACGGCTCCTTTCCGTCCAAATTTAATAAAACCCACCGAAAGTTTAGTTTAAATTTAAATTTTTAACAAGGCATAAATCATAGGGGACGTAATTTACTGAGTACACTTATTCTGATATTAGCATAGACATCATACTGTAAATCAAAAAAGAAGAAAGTTGCTTCCTATCCATAAGCATTTACAACCCGCCGTTTTCTATGCTAATGAAGGCAATGAGCCCATTCACGTGCATTGCCGCAAAGGTGAGATGGAATGCAAATATTGGTTGAATCGCGAAAACTTTGACCTTGACGAGGCTTTTACATATAATATGTCACCGAGAGATCATAGACAGATC
>CAZQOH010000134.1:0-6360 GCA_964594355.1 uncultured Desulfobacterales bacterium | reverse complement strand
CGTTTTGCAAAGGTCTCAAATTGTACCCACGATGACCTCGGAAGTTCAGACGCTGATCAATCGGAACATACTTAAATCTTAAATTATTCTATGTCTCTTCATATTATTATTGACGGCTACAATCTGATTCGCAAATCAAATATGTTAAGCAGCATTGATCATCAGGATATACAAATGGGCCGAGAGGCTCTTATTGATATTCTTGCATCATATAAAAAGATAAAATCCCATAGAATCACAGTAGTTTTTGATGGAGTTACTTCCCCATCCTTTTTACAAAGAGATAACACAAAAGGAATCGAAATAAAGTTTTCACACAGTGGGGAATCGGCCGACACTGTAATAAAAAGGATGACATCCCGAGAAAAGGAAAAGGCCTTAGTTGTAAGCTCTGATAAAGATGTTGTAAATTTTGCTTCAACACAGGGATCATCAACCATAAGCTCCACTGAGTTTGAAGAAAAGATGAAAATGGCTGCATATATGAATACAAAAGGATCTATAAAAAATGAAGAGGAGAGCGGCTGGATCCCAACTACAAAAAAGAAAGGTCCCAGTAGACGTCTCTCAAAAAAAGACCGAAAAAGCAGGATAAAAATTCAAAAGCTTTAATTAAAAATCGTAACTATTAGGCCACAAAGACACCAAGGCACAAAATCTGTAATCTTAGTGTCTTAGTGCCTTTGTGGCATTCAGCTAAAAACTCGAATCTCATAACTAACATCAAAAGAAAAAAACATGAAAAGGATATGCGTAATTGACGGTCAGGGTGGCGGTATCGGGAGCCTCATAATCAAAAAACTCAAGGAATTATTTGAGGAAACGATTGAAATAGTTGCTCTTGGTACAAATGCAATTGCTACTGCCCAAATGCTAAAGGCTAGAGCCAATCGCGGTGCCTCTGGAGAAAATGCTATCGTTCAAACTGTAAAAAGTGTTGATATTATTATAGGCCCTATTAGTATAATTATAGCTCATTCTATGCTGGGTGAGGTAACACCTAAAATCGCAGAGGCAGTAGCAAACAGCACTGCAAAAAAGTACCTTTTACCACTTTCACAGGAAAATATTAAACTGGTAGGAATGCCTTCAATCCCTCTTCCCAGGCTTGTTGAGGAGCTTATTGAGGAATACTTAAAACATTAATAACAACTGGAGACTTTTGAGGAAATAAGAACTATGTGTGAAGCAAATGCATATTTGATTGATGGAGAAGAAGAAAAGCTGATTATGGAGAATGTGGATACGGTCGAACCTGAAGGTGACGGTATCAAATTGATCAATATATTCGGGGATCAGAAATTTTTAAAGGCTCGAATACATTCTCTTTCTCTTATAGATCATAAGGTTTTTCTAAAAACATAGCGGATTGAATGAAAAGTAATATTTTCGCTTAATCAAATAGCCCCAAATGAATTCGCTCGGAAGCTTAGACGCTGCATACAGTCACTGGTTTCAAAGGGCTAAAGTGTTACAATGAAAATAATCTTAGCAAAAACGGCAGGCTTCTGTATGGGTGTGCGAAGAGCTGTTGAATTGGCTTTGGATGCACCTAATAAACATACAAATCCTATCTCCACTTACGGCCCTCTTATCCATAATCCCCACGTCCTGAATCTTTTAAAGGAAAAAGGAATATCTGTCCTGAATAATATTCCGGATCACGGATCAGGTACAATTCTGATTAGAGCCCATGGAGTCCCTCCGACGACAACCCGGAAACTGAAAAAAGCCGGATTTTCGGTTATAGACGCCACATGCCCCCGTGTTATAAAGGTTCAGAGCATTATTAAGCAATACACCTCCCAAGGCTATGCATCTATAATTATCGGGGACAAGGATCACCCGGAAGTTATCGGATTGCTTGGTTTTGCAGGAGAAAAAGGATTTGTAGTCGGAAACATCAAAGATCTTGACACTCTTCCGGAATTTGACAGAGCAATAATTGTTGCTCAAACTACTCAAAGTACTCTTTTTTTTGAGAAAATACAAAATTGGGCAAGCCGAGAATTCCCTCAATATAAAATTTTTAACACCATTTGTGATTCAACTGAAATGAGACAGACCGAGGTCAACCGACTCGCAGAGTTAGTTGACGCAATAATAGTTGTAGGCGGTCGCAACAGTGGAAACACACAAAGACTTACAAACACGGCCAAACAGGCCGGTAAGCCGGCATTTCAAATTGAATCGGAATCGGAACTGGATATTACGGCCCTTGAAAATGTTCGAAATATTGGTATAACTGCAGGTGCTTCCACCCCTAATTGGATACTAAAAAGAGTTTACAGGACTCTCGAAACCTTACCTTTTAAAAAAAAGCATGCCTGGCGCAGAGCCTTTTTTGCCATACAGCGTTCTCTTCTTCTAACCAATATCTATGTATCTATTGGCGCGGGATGCCTGTGCTATGCCTCTTTAAAACTTCTTGGTATTAAATATTTCTTCCCATATATGCTAATATCTATGCTCTATGTTCTTTCAATGCATACCCTTAACCACCTCACAGGTAGAATTGAAGATAGCTATAACGATCCGCACAGAGCTGCTTTTTATCAAAAACATTACAATTTTCTGACATTTCTTACTGTGTGTGCAGGTGGTGCCGGTCTGATCACAGCGTATATCATGGGGCTGATTCCTTTTCTTATTCTGCTTTCCATGAGTATAATGGGACTTGCTTACAATAAAAGGCTTGTTCCTGAGAGTTTTACTAGAATTAAATACCATAGGATCAGAGATATACCCGGTTCAAAAACCGCTCTGATTGCTCTGGCATGGGGTATTGTCTCCTCTGTTTTTCCTTATTTATCCGTATTTGGAAAGTTTAATCTGAAAGCCGGTCTGATATTTATCTGGATTACAGGAATGGTATTTGTTCGAACAGCGTTTTTCGATATCCTCGATATGCAGGGCGATCGGCTTGTTGGCAAAGAGACGATTCCTATATTACTCGGAGAAAAGCGATCCTTTCGCCTTTTAAAGGGTATACTTATAAGCCTTATTGCTATTTTTTTCTTTTCCAGCCTATTCCATCTTATCCCAAGCCTTGGTGTTGCCATTATTATTTGCCCGATCTTTATATTAATAGTTATTTCGATTCATGAACGAGGATCAATACTCCCGGGTATAAGGCTGGAATTTCTGGTTGAAACCCTTTTTATTCTTGCAGGTGTAATTGCATTATTGTGGTCAGTACTAATTAGTGCCTGAACGAAAACTCCCGTTCAGGCAAAAATACGAAATTCGAAACTCGAAACTCGAAACAATATCGAATATCAAATTTTTCAATGTTCAAAACAAAAGCCTCGGTATTCGGTTGTTTAGAGCATTTGAACATTCGAATTTAGAATTTCAAAATTCAAAAATTGAGGGTTTTCGTTCAGGCGCTAATGAATTCGTAAAAAGTCGAATCAATTTTATCCTACTCAACCACTTAACCACTCAACTATTTGGCGATGTCAGTATGACAACAAAATCATCAAAGAAACAAAAAAAGCCGTGTAAGGTCTTGGTCACCGGGGGTGGTGGTTTCCTGGGAGGAGCAATTGTTAGGCAATTGATTAAAAGGGGCGACCATGTCCGCAGCTTTTCACGTGGCTTTTATCAAGAACTTGAGACAATGGGTGTCGAACAGATCCAAGGGGATATCAGCGACAGATCTGCCGTCGAAAAAGCATGTGAAGATATAGACCTTGTTTTCCACGCTGCTGCAAAAATCGGGATTTGGGTAGATCATGTTGAATTTTATAAAACTAATGTTATAGGAACCCAAAACATTTTAAAGGCTTGTCACAAGCATAAAGTTTCAAGGCTAGTGTATACAAGCTCAGCCGGTGTTATATTTGATGGAACCGATATGGAAGGTGTGGACGAATCTGTCCCCTACCCTGAAAAGTTTCAGGCCCATTATCAAAAAACTAAGGCAATTGCAGAGCAAAATGTTGTAATGGCTTCTGATAATGATTTAAGAACGATTATTTTAAGAGTTCATTTAATATGGGGCCCAAGAGACAATAGCCTTGTTCCAAGGATTATTTCAAGGGCGAAGCGTCTTAGAATAATTGGTAACGGTAAAAATCTTATAGATACGGTTTACATAGATGATGCGGCGAGAGCTCACCTTCTTGCGGCGGACAAACTTGATGAGAATCCTAAACTTTCAGGAAAAATCTATTTCATAACTCAGGACGAACATGTTCCTTTATGGGATATGGTCAACCGAATCTTAAAGGCGGCAGGACTTGCCCCTGTAAAACGGTCAATACCCAGAAGGGTGGCATGGCTGATCGGCGCCTTTTTGGAATTTGTCCATAAAAGCTTTAACATAAAAAGTGAGCCACAAATGACGCGCTTTCTCGCAGATGAACTTTCCACATCCCACTGGTTTGATATAAGCGCCGCCAAAAGAGACCTTGGATATAAACCCACGGTTTCAATGGAGGAAGGACTTCACCGCCTTGAAATATGGCTAAAAAGAGAATACGGATGAAATTAAGTAGTCATTCGGTAGAAATTCAATAGCTCAAACATCGCCAAATAGTCGAATAGTTAAGTGGTTGAGTGGTTGAGACCGATTACTGATTACTGATTACTGACCACCGGACACCACTGTTCACTTTACCGTAACAACGGGGCAATGAGCATTTAAGATCACGTATTGTGCGGTAGAACCGAACACTAATTTCCCTACCTTTGATCTTCTTCTAACACCGATAACAATTTCATCAACTTCATTTTTTTCTGCAAACTCAACAATATCTTCGCCAGGAGTCATGCCGCGAATTAAAAGGTGTGTTTGACAGGAAATTCCATCCTTTTCGAGAAGTTTCTTTTCATTTTCCAGATCATGTTCATCCTGCTCGATCTCCTTCAGTTGAGCCTCAGTACCCTTTTCCATGGAAGTTACCAATTCAATCTTGGCATTAAAAGTTTTGGCATGCTCTTTTGCTAATTTCAAAGCCTCTTTGGACGAATTGGAACCATCTAATCCCACCAGAATCTTCATTTTGTCATCCTTTCATGTTTATATTTGTAACCGTTCACCGTTCAGAGGTTCAGGGTTCCAGGGTTTACGATTTTTTCATAATCAGTTGAACTCTGAACCGTGAGCAGTTACGATGTAAGACCTTTTTAACTACCTAAGAAAACAAACAAACCCCGGGTTTGTTTCCGAATCAAATGCTTCCACAATATTGTGCACAGTTCAGATTTGTGAGGTGAACCTACAATTTCTGAACCCTGAACTTCTGAACCCTGAACCCTGAACGGCTAAGGCTTTAGCTATTTCACAAGAAAAAGCCAGTCTTTGAACCGTTCATCCTGACCCGCAATGATCTTTTTCATCAGAGCAGATAACTTCCGGGTTATCGGCCCGGGTGTTTCGGCCAATTTCCGATCTTCGATTTGCCGAACAGGCAGTATCTTGTTAGGTGTACCGGACATAAAAATCTCATCCGCTTTAAAAAAGAGTTCAGGCAATAGTCGCCCTTCAATTGTCTCGATACCGATGATCTTTGCAACTTGAAGAACCGATTTACGTGTAATACTTTTAAGAACAGTACCCGGAGACGACGTCATGAGCTTGTTGTCTTTGATCAGAAAAACCGACTCTGTCCCCCCTTCTGCGATAAAACCTTGAGTATCAAGCATAATAACGGTATTAAAACTTCGCTTTTTAGCCTCCTGCCTGGCCATAATACCGTTTAGATAGTTTGCAGCAGCTTTAGCCTCAATTGGGACTGTTTGAGGGTCGAGCTTGCGCCATTTTGATATGCAAGCGGTGGTACCCTGTTCAAAGGGAAAATCCATGCCTCCCAAATCCTCTACCGGATCAACAACAAAAATAGATATGTCGAGTTCCGTTCGTGAAGGCAAGATTTCAAAATCGATCTGGGAGTAAAAACCGATAATCTTAATAAAGCCCTGACTGATAGCGTTACGTTTGACCGTAGCCGTAACTGCCTCGGCAATTGCTTCACGGGAGATGGGAATCTCCATGTGAAGGAGTTCGGCGGTTCTAAAGAGACGTGCGATGTGTTCATCGAGCCGAAAAATAGCCGGGCCTTCACCGGTTTCATGAAGGCTGAGCACTTCAAAGATAGCAGAGCCTCGTCCGAAGCTGTGGCACATTATATGGACCGAAGCCTGGTCCCAGGGAATATAATCACCGTTCAGGAAAACGATTCGATCTTTCAGCATAGCAAATCCCTTTCTATTTCAGCCATCCTTGACAAATATAGTATATTTATAATACTTTTTGCAACAAACAATTTGCGGATGTACACTATAGCGGTTTTCAAAAATATGTTCCGATTGATCAGCGTCTGAACTTCCGAGCTCATCGTGGGTACAATTTGA
>CAZQOH010000133.1:0-6393 GCA_964594355.1 uncultured Desulfobacterales bacterium | reverse complement strand
TCGATGTTCGAGACGGCACCAGATACCCCGTCCGCTTGCGACGGGGAGTTTCATTACGGGTAGATTGCCTATACAAATTAGGTATTAAAGAAGGAGTTATAGGTAAGCTGATTCTTTTGGGCTAATATGGATTCCAAATTTAGTACCGAATGTCAAATTCTGGGAAAACAGCATAACTCCTAAAAAGGCAAAAAAAATCAGAGAAAAAATCTCTGGTCATACAAAAAAATATCCTCAAATCAAAACCCCACAAACCTAAAATGTCCAACGTCAAGGTCTACACATTTTCCCGTGCATGGTTCACATTATTTTATACAACCAGAAAAATGTAAAAAATTCATGGGCCATCAAACCATCCAATAAACAGAACCTGGAACAAGGCCTGCGATAAAGCCGAAGTTATGAGAGTGTAACTTTATCATGTTACAAGACATTCATTTGCATGCCAAGTTTTGAATTCCGGTGTTGACAAATCCATTGTCCAAAGATTATTAAGACACACAGATCACTGAGTGCTCAGAGAGGACCATAATAATAAGCTTTTATTTTCTCTGTGCCCTCTGTGTGCTCTGTGGTTAGTCGTTATTATACGTTACCGTATTTATGAAATTGGGTACTAAGCGCCTAATCCGGAGAGATGTCCGAGCTGGCTGAAGGAGCACGACTGGAAATCGTGTGTGCTGCCAAAAGCGGCACCGAGGGTTCGAATCCCTCTCTCTCCGCCAAGTAAAGAATTAAGGCCCAGAGGACTTTCATAATGTCTTATCTTGTTCTTGCACGTAAGTATCGCCCACAAACCTTTGATGAGGTTATAAAACAGGATCATGTTACACGGACTTTAACCAATGCGATCTCATCGGATAGGGTTGCCCATGCGATTCTGCTTTCAGGACCTAGAGGAACCGGGAAAACAACCGTTGCTCGTATTCTGGCCAAGGCCATGAATTGTAAAAAAGGGCCGACCCCGGTTCCGTGCAATGAATGCAGATCCTGTCGTGAAATAACTTCAGGGGGTTCGGCAGACGTATTTGAAATTGACGGCGCTTCCAATAATAGTGTTGATCAAATAAGAGAGCTTCGTGAAAATGTCAAATACATGCCCGCATACAGTCTATACAAGATATATATTATAGATGAAGTCCACATGCTCAGCCTAGCCGCCTTTAACGCGCTTTTAAAGACCCTTGAAGAACCGCCGTCTCATGTCATGTTTATCTTTGCCACTACCGAACCCCACAAAATTCCAATAACGATTCTTTCCCGATGCCGGCGACATGATTTCAGACGTATAGATACTGAATCGATTTTACAACACATGCAAACGATTTGCACTAGTGAAGACTTCCAAATAGGTATAGAAAGTCTTAGCATGATCGCTAGAGAGGCAGACGGAAGCGTACGAGATGCCCTAAGCCTTCTTGATCAGGTAATGACCTGTTCAGAAGGGACTATTACACATGATCAGATATTAAATGTACTGGGTGTTATCGACAGAAAAACTCTTTTTGATATTTCGAAAGCTGTTTTGCACGGGGATATTCCGGAGCTTCTCGATATTTTGGATGCCAGCTACGATCGCGGCTATGACATGAAAAAATTATATGCAAATTTCGTTGAACATTTCAGAAATCTGTTAGTTGTTAAAATGGGGAAAAAAGTACCCAAACTAGTGGATCTTCCTGCATATGAGATTGACCTGATGGTTGAACAAGTAAAGGATATTTCATCTTCTTTTTTAAGCCAGATTTTTGATCTTCTTTTCAAAGAAGAGGCCGCGATAAGGTTTTCCGCCAATCCCAAAATGGCTATTGAAATTAGTTTAATCAGGATTTTTCAAGTAAAACCTGTTTTACCGATTGATACGCTTATTGAAAAGCTCGACGGCCTTCGAACAGAAATTCATGAAACCCAGGCTGATTACGGGGATACCAACACAGAGTCTACATTTCATAATAAAATGGAAAGTTCACAAAGGACATCAAGCAAAGTAAAGGAAGTAGAAACATCAAAGGAGCCGATACTTGCAACTACCTTTGATCCTGAAGAAGGTCTTGACAAGACTTGGGAAAAAATCGTTGATATTATATCGGAAAAAAATCCTTCTCTTGCAGCAAATTTGAAAAATTGCAATTTGAGAAAACTTACTAATCAGAATCTGGAAATCGAAGTTATAGATAACGGTTTTAATATAAATATGATCAAGCGGCATAAAAACATGGCTATCCTAAAAAAAGCCTTTAGTGATTTTTTGGGGAAAGAGTTAGAAATTATTGTAACGGTTAGTAACAAACAAAAATATAATGACTACCAAAAAAAAAGCCGGATCGGCCGCTTGAAAAAGGATGCTTTAAATCATCCATTGGTTACAGATGTATTGGAAATATTTAATGGCAAGCTTTTAGACGTTAAGATTTTATAGGGGGTATTCATGAAAGGCATGGGAAGCATGATGAAACAGGCCCAGAAGCTTCAGTCAAAAATGTTAAAGCTCCAGGAGGAGCTTGCGGATAAGACTGTTGAAACAACTTCAGGGGGAGGTATGGTTAAGGTTGTAGCAAACGGCAGGCAACAGATTGTTTCAATTCAGATTGAAGAAGAGGTTATTGACCCTGAAGATGTGGAAATGTTGCAAGATTTAATACTTGCAGCAATAAACGACGCTTTGACAAAGTCTCAAGAGATGGTTTCAGGAGAAATGAGTAAGCTTACAGGCGGGATTAATATTCCAGGGATGATGTAATATTAGGCGCTTAACACAGCAACATCGACAAAGTTTTGTCAATATTCAACAAACTATTGTATTTGTTTACTAAAAGAAACTGGAAATTTGAAACTGGAAACTGGATAAATAAAATAACTGCTCCACAGGAGTCACTTTTTCGAGCTGCATCTCGGAAAAAGCATAGAGCCTTAATCCATTATTTTCCGCTTATTTAGATAAACAATATACTTATTCAGCCATCAAGACACAAACATTCAATAATCTTGGTTCCTTGGTGCCTTAGTGGCCCCCGGTTCATAGAACCTACGCCTCGGAGAGCAATATAACTGAGCAGTTACTAGGAAATAAATAAATGAGTTACTATCCATCATCGATTTTAAATTTGATAAAAAATATTTCCAGACTTCCTGGTATAGGAGAAAAAACTGCTGAACGTCTGGCAATGCATATTCTACATTCTCCACGCAAGGAGGCGGAACAGCTTTCCCGCAGTATACTGGAAACCAAAGATAAGATAAGATTATGTTCCATGTGTTTTGGTCTGAGCGACGGCGAAGTTTGCAGTGTTTGTAAAGATCATACAAGAGATGACGCTTTATTGTGTGTGGTGGAACAGCCTGCTGATATGGTATCTTTAGAGAAGTCAGGTTCTTTTCAAGGGAAGTATCATATCCTTTCCGGTGTGCTGTCCCCTATGAACGGAGTTGGGCCGGACGATATCAGAATCAAAGGACTGATTTCACGTATTAAGGAGGGGAATGTTAAGGAAGTTGTGCTCGCAACAAGCACGAGTGTTGAAGGTGAGGCGACTGCCGCGTACATTGCGGATCAACTTGAAAATTATACTGTCAAAGTAACCCGAATAGCGTCCGGCATACCAATGGGGGGTGACTTGAAATACATCGACCAGGTTACCTTAAGAAGGGCAATGGAGACAAGACGACGGATGACGGATGACTAGTTCCCCGTCTCATAAATTCTGCAGCTTAAAATGGCAATTTGAAATATCATACTAAATCATACATTTCTAATCTTGCTATGATCGACGGGGAAATCCGAAATTCGAATATCGAAACTCGAAACAAATTCAAATGACCAAAAATCAAAATTCAAAACAATATGACCTGGAAGATCGTACTTTAAAATTTGCAAAGAATGTCAGGTCGTTTGTAAAGAAATTGCGTAAAACAATAGGGAATATTGAAGATGGAAAGCAGTTGATTAGGGCATCAGGATCTGTGGGAGCGAACTATATTGAAGCCAATGAGTCTCTTAGTAAAAAAGACTTTATAATGAGAATTAAAATAAGTCGGAAAGAGGCCAAAGAAAGCCGGTATTGGCTAAGGTTAATAGATACGAATGATGATCAAGAAATGGAAAAAGACAGAAATGCTTTAATCAAGGAGGCAACTGAATTAATGAATATTTTTGGGGCCATATTACGGAAGAGTCAATGAAGTTTTGATCATTTGAATTTCTGAATTTCGGATTTGTTTCGGATTTCGTGTTTCGATATTCGAATTTTTGAAGGTAATTACTGGGATTTGGGAACATGATAAATTGCCAAAATCGAACACAGAACTTTTGAGACACTACACTAGTTATGAAATAAAGAGAAGTTAGGAAGAAAGCTGTATAACAAGAAAAATAAAGGTTGGACTTGTGCTTCGGAGGGCGGCAAGGTGAAACTTATCAACAAGAATTATATCGAAAAGGGAAAATCAGCGAACAAATGGGCTTATAGAAGGGAAAAACATAATTGAAATAACTAGTGTCCATCCGGAAATAGTAGATTTTGGTTCAAGACAAGGCCGCAGCCTTTTTACGACCGCAGTCGTAGTGGGTCTACGTCGAGGATCGTAAAAGGGCGAGAACGCAGTATTGGGCCAAAAGATGCCAGTTTCGGATGGACACTAACTAAAACAGGCGTGTTATCTCATCCACCTCAAAGGTGGGCCAATCTACCCTTTTTGCTTTTTTTACGGCATCGACCCCCTGACCCTCTTCCAGGACTTCACCGATGCAGGTTACATCTATTCCGGCCTCATGAATAGCGGTAATGAGATTTTCGCTGAAATTCTTTTTGCAGCAAATCAGAAGGCTGCCTGACCCAATTAGCCCGAGAGGGTCAATATTAAGCATTTGGCATATTTTTTTTGTTTCGGGAAAGACGGGGATCCTGTCCATATCAACTCTGATCCTGTGGTGACATGCAACACTGAGTTCCATGAGTGCGGTTGCCAGGCCGCCTTCGGTTACATCGTGCATGGCGCTTATTCCTTCTGATCGCGATGCTATTTGTGCTTCTTCCAGAATGCTGATATTGGAAAGGAATCCACTGCATTTTTCAATTTCGGTTTCCGGCATATCCAGACCCTTCAATTTTTTCTTAAATTCTCTGGCAATTATGGCGGTACCTTCCACTGCAACAGCCTTTGTTAATAGGACACTGTCCCCTGGTCTTATGTTGCGCTTATCGATAAGATTGCGTTTTATAATAGTTCCTACAAGCATCCCGTTAATCACAGGTCTTGAAACGGCATCCGTTATTTCGGTGTGACCGCCGCACAAGACAATACCCTGTTGGCGGCATACACTATTTAGATCATCCATAACCTGCCAAATTTCAGATGCCGTGATTCCATAGGGAAAGAGGAGAGTTGATAAAAACCATCTCGGAACTGCACCTGAAGTGGCAATGTCATTGGCATTTATTATAACCGCATAATGTCCTATGGAATCTGTTGCAAATGTAATAGGATCGGATTTTAAGACAAGAACCTCCTCATTGTCTATTTTAACAGCTGCAATATCTTCACCAACACCCGGGCGGATCAACACCGAAGGATCATCAATTGGGAACTGATCAAGAAAATCCTCCAAAAGATCATTGGGCAATTTGCCTTGAGGCAGAGGCAAACCCATACGAACGATCTGCTTTAATTCTTCCAGTATAGAGATTGTAAAGTCACTATCAACCTGCTTGACAAGGGAATCGGGCTTGTTATCCAGCAAAACAGTGATAGCCCCCGCATCATGCCCGGCCTGAATATCAAAGATGTAATCCCCCACAACAAGTATCTGTTTTACATCCAATTGTAACTTTTCCGCAGCGAACAAAACACCATCGGGACTTGGTTTCGGTTTTACAGGATCATCACGCGATATAATAAGGTCAAAATCTGATACACCGATAGTATCAAAATTCTTCAAAGCCCGCTCTATGGATTGATAACTGTTTCGGCTTATTATTCCGACGGGGAGACCCTTTGAACGTAAATATGGAATCAGCTCTTCCGCTCCTGAGTTGGGTTCAGAGTCTGCGGCGGCTTCAATTTCAAAGCGATCCAGAACAGAAAGGGCTTCTTCCCGCCGGCTGGAATCTTTAAGGCTTTCTATATATTCCAGGATTGGTATGTCATCGGGGCATCCAATTGCCTGCTTTATAACGGGGAAATCCAACGCACCAGGTTTAGTCAAGGTTCCGTCAAAATCAAATAGTACGGCTTTTATACAAAATCCATTATTCTTCATTATTTGCAAATTACTTTTATGGCGGTTCTTAACAATATATTCCGATTAAACCGCGTCTAAGCTTCCGAGCTAATCGTGGGTACATTTGAAGCGTTCTACGGCTCGCTACGCTAAAATTAAAGAACTCGACCTCGCTA
>CAZQOH010000132.1:0-6420 GCA_964594355.1 uncultured Desulfobacterales bacterium | reverse complement strand
GTTTCTTTGTATAATTTTGCTCTTCGGTGTGTCCACTATTTTGAGAACCTTCACAAGCCTAAGCTGAATGGTGGGGATTCAAATCAGGCAAGTCTTCTTCACACATAACAAATGATTATCCGTCTTTTTAAGCGCCATGTTATTGCTTGCCAAAAACAAAATATAACCCAATTACAGATTTGTTGAGAATAATTAAACTTGAGATCAAACACAAATCAAAGCTTTTTTGTCGTCCGCGTAATTTTTCCTTGTTAGGCGATTTCTTCCGCCATTTTATCCAAGAAATTTTCCACTTTTTGAGAATCAAGTTTCTCGTTTCGTAATTCACGAAAGTCTTTCATCTGTATATCGCTTAACTTTAGAGATGCTTTGTTCAGATTTTTATTAATCTCAGCTTCTACGCCATCTTCCTTAAACATACTCTTGAGTCTTTTACAAATCCTAAAGTAAATGGGAAGAATCTTTTTGCGCGCTTCGCATGCCATTTGTAGCTCAAACATGCACATCCTGCTATTGAAGTAAGAAGGCGTCACAACTGCTACAAAACCATCAGATTCTTTAATTAGACGCTCAATTTCTTTTCTCCATTCAACTCTCCAGTTCAATGAGATCGTATCAAAATATATTTCACAGTCTTTTCCGAGAACCTGCGATAGAACAGTTTCAAATGCCCCTCGTAGATTGGACACCTTCTTCAGTGGTGGTCTGTCATCTCGCCGTGCGTAACTCCAGAAAATCTTCATACGTCAAGTTCCTTCCGATAGTGCCTGGCCCGCCTAAGTAGCGGGAAAAGCGCCATCCTTAACCATCTGCTTTAATGCGGATGCTATATGCGCCTTATCCGAAATTTTCAGGCCTTCTTGTCTAAAATCCACTCCAATTTCACCAGCTTGATACCATTGATTAGAAATGTAAATCAACACTCAATCATTCTCCAAAAAAGCCGAAAATATAAACAGGTACATTACGGCGGTTGAACATATTTCAAAATCGAGAATTACAATCTGCCAGATAGGACACTTTGTAACTGAGACAGGTAAGGCATGCTGAGTGCTATTTCCAATATCTTTTCTCCAAGTAAGCCACAATAGAACGTGTGTCCGGGCAATCAATAGTTGGCTTTATAAATTCCTCAGGCGTGACCACTATGTATCTGAAAGGCTCTCGCAATACCAATTTCCATACGTGAGACAGGTTGTCACCTTTTGAACGAAGATTCGGCGAGGTAATCCTATCTCTTAGTTCAACATTACCTTCTGGTATTACATGCAAATGGATATATTCATCGCACTGATATTCCCCATGTTGAACCATCTTCCACCCAAGCAATGTTTGCCTCATGAGCTGGTAAAACGGTTCATAGTACAGTGAACTGTAATCTTCTGAAACGATGGGACAGTTTTCCTCTACCAATAGTTTGTTGTAAACGTTATACCTCTCGGGTATGTATTTATCCTCTTTTCTGTATTCCTCTGTGTATTTCCATTCGATAAGGATAAGAATGTTAGAACCCGAGTTCTTTTTTCCAACCATTACAGCATCTACGGATGTTGAATTGGCCCCACGGGTATGTGATTTTTCATTTAGATGGTTATGTGCGCCAATAACTTCAAATTCGACATATCCATCATCAACAGGCATCGCTTCCACAATTTTTTCTGAAAGATTTTTCAGTATTGAAGTTGCAATATCTTTCCTCTGTCTGGCAAAATATAGATGGTTTATGCACGCAACTTGCGATGACAGTAGGTGGCCGGTTGGTTCGCTATTTTCATCTCCCATCCACCACGCGATCGTATTCCTTTTGAAATATTCCATCGCGTCATCCCGGATTCCGGCCCAAAGATTGAGTGTTGCATCCTGCAGCACGAATTCCCTTTCTTTGCTGAAGAAAATCCCAGCACCAGGGTCACGGAACAAAGCGTCCCGTATGGCCGTAGCCTTTTTTCTTTCACCCTCACGGTAACTCATAGAGCCTCCCAGGCAGAACAGTTTTGATAACCAGATTGATTCACATAAAACACGGAATTCCGATTTTCAGTTCGCATATCCCATTTAAGGAGCGATGACCACGCCGACCGGCCCTCGGTTGCAAACAGGTTCGTAAAACAAATCCCTTAAAGGAACGATTGAAAAATGTCAATAAATTCTATACGGTTAGGGTGCTGTAATAATCGAGATTATTGTTGAGTCAGATGCTGGATGAAGTTCAAAATTTTCACGCCGGCGGCAAAAAACCATTCCGTAAAGCACTGGTATTTCAAAATGGGAATCAGCTTGCGAATATTCATTGTAGACGATGACGACAAATTGCAGCGATTACCTTTAGCTCGTTATGATCGCCTGCTTGAGCGTAATCCAAAGGAATGTATGCCACAATATGCCGGTAAACGTGTCCGGTATGCCCTTGTGGTCGTAAACCTGTCAAATAGAGAGCCGGAAGAGATCCTCAGATTTGAATATTCGTTTCTGTCTTTTGACGCGGAGGGCAGAATCGATCCAGCCGAGAGTGAGAAAGAAGCAAGATTAGCCTTTGACATCCTACCCTCGATTCCTTTCCCTTTTGACAAGCCTACTGACAATGTTATAGAAGCCCGTCACTTATTTTCGAGAAAGCGTTTTGAGAATGAATATAAATGGACGCCGACCCCGGAAATAGAAGCTGCCATTGTCGAGGCTATCTTCGGAAATGGCTGATAAAGTGAACCGGTGTTTTAGAGGATAATTCGATTTATGAACAGAGATTCCATTAATGACCAGGACACTGATTCGGCACTGGAATTGACCATTAAAATCCCAGCCAAGTTATCCAAACGAGTGGAGGCTTACGCAATGGAAACCGGTAATACGGTATCCGGGACGGTGATTGAGGCACTGGATGTGTTTTTGCGTGAATGGAAAAAACGGAATGGTTGACTCTATGTCACGAGTTTCCAGACGTTTGGCAAGTGAATTTTCAGGCCGGTGAAGAAAAATTTCAAATCGGAGTGCCAAAAAAATTGTTGATTCGGTGACACTGGATCACTATCCCTGTTCACTGGCATATGATTTTGTTTGCTATTGTTTCAGGTGATATCAGTCTTTACACCATTGCTTATTCGCTGTACCATTTAAACTTACCGCTTTCAGGATATATCGCAGCAGATCTTTCATATTTTCTTCTTAATTCCGTCTTATCAATCGAATACCCTCCATCTTCAAGATCAAATTTTAATTCTGCAAAAGCCTCTTTAACCATTTTTTTATCCTCTGCATCTAACCATTCTTCCCATGCTTTCTGATCAATTTTATTCATTTCAAGCTCCTGAATCATCAATAAAATCCTTAACAAGGCAATCCATTTAAAGTGATTTTCATCTTTAATGCAATCAAGATGCTCCCATACTTCCTCATGGATCTTTGTTACCACAAATGCATGTTTTTCTTCGCTCATCCTTGGTAAATATCTGTTTTTCTCTCTCATTTCTTTGTATTCTTGATATTCATTCTGTAAAATCTCAAAATGGCTTACTCCCTTTTCATCGATAAGTTTGGTGAAAAGGAAATAGGCTTGTTCTATGAAATCTCGTGTGCTGAAGCCCAAGTCAGCACAGACTGACATAATTCGAACATACAGAAAATGGTCAATTTTCCCAAAATTAATCGATACCTTCCTTCGATCCATAAATCCCTCGCAACAGTTTTCCTTTGTTATTGAAACCATACACTTAAATTATAATTCGGCAAAACAAACAAATTAATTGAGCCGTATTTTGCTTTCGTTTTAAAGGTTAAACATTTTTGCTCAATCGGCAATCACCTTCGGTAAAATCATAGAAAAGAAACAAAAAATTTCTCGGAAATCACTATTTCCAAAATAAACACTGTTTTTTGTAGTCACGCTACAATTTTTACCCCCAAAACATAACTGTAGGTGAGGGGGCTTTTTTTTGAGTTGCCCAATGCTTTCGTTCATTAGGATGGAATAATAATTGTTAAGGAACAGAAAAATGAAAAAAGAAGAAATGTTAAGACAGATTGGTGAAAATGATGGTTTCTATGCTGATGGTGAATTTTTTGTAATCAATGTTGATGGAGATTTGATGTGTATTCTCGTTGATAGCAACTCTGAACTGTTCGAGGATGGATATGATGTCGATTTGGACTACTTAGACGAAGGTACTATCGATGTAGAAGCCCGTAGAGTATTCATTCCTTGGTCAGAGATAGGTTCCTGTCCTTTTTGTGGAGAAGAAATTTCATTTCGATATTATGAAATCTATTATTCTACTGAAATTCCATTTTCGATTTATACAGGTGAATGTTCAGAGTGTATAGAAAAATTAGAATTGAGAATTGATGTTCTTGGTTCAGATTGTAGCATTGATGTATTTGATGAATCAGAAAGAAGATAACCATATAATTCCGAAGCATATCGCGAAACATCTGGCTCCAAAGATGGATGACCAGAGACGATTCCTACCGGAATTTATACAATGGATTGAATTTCCATCTCATAACCGGTTGAGATTCAAGGTCAGAATATTTGAGGCCGGAGAAAATATTGGTGATCAAAATAATCTGCAATTTCGTAATGAAATTGAAATCGGTACTTTTAATAAAATAGAAGGCCGGGTCATTCGACCTGTCGAGACTGAAAAGAATACAGGAAATAAACCAGCAGAAATTGGTAATATAATGATAGAAAAAGGAAAGGATAATATTATGAAAAGAATAGAAATAACGACGGCTTTAAGTGTTTTGGTAGAAAATGATTTTGATACGAGTGATGGCGATGCTCTTCACGATGAAATAATGGACCTTTTGTTTGCGACTGATTATAGCTTCGGTAATGATAAACGCGAAGTGTATGATGTAGAAACAGATACACTTCTCGAAGCGTATGATTGGTTCAATGAAAAGCTTTAACAATGGAAGGAGCGTGCCTCTTGGCGCGCTCCAGAAAACTTTAATAGAATAAAGGAGAAAACAAAATGTTAGTATGTAAAGAATGTGGAAACAAAGAATACTTTGTCGTAGGAGAACCTTGCGTATACTACTCCCAAGCACGTCAATATGAAGATGGTTTTCTTGAAGCGATAAAGCAGGTTGACAGAGAATCAACTGGCGTAGACAGCTATTATTGCCGGTCGTGTAAAGTAGAAGTGTTTGAAAAATCTACTGAATAAACTTTAACAAGGAGCGTGCTTTTGCGCGCTCCGAAAAACCAATAGGAGATAGAAAGATGAAGATAGAAATAAGCGAAGCAATGGTAAGAGAACGGAAAATCAATGATTTGGTAAGTAGAAAAGAATGGTTGGACAAGGTGTTCGTGTCAGGTGTGAACTATGACCAGGTCCGTGCAGAAGCGGAAGTTGCGGTTGATGAGGATGGCTACGAAGACACCATTAGAAGGTTGAAATGGTATTGTATGAGCAAACATGAACGGCTTCACGAGCTGGTTAGATTGCGCAAAAAAGTATTCGTTGCCTTTGAGGATCTCAATGATTTCTTGTACGAGACGGAAGGTGCGGAGGAGAGCATCTATGACATTGAGAATGAAGTGACTGAAGAGTTGAGAAAAATGTTTGTAGAAGCGATTTGAGATTAATAACTTTAACAAGGAGCGTGCTTCGGCGCGCTCTGAAAACTTTATAGGAGATATAATTATGACTACACTTTTGGACAAAACGAGTGACAAAGAACTTGAAGATTTGGAAAAACGTATCAGAGAGGACTATTTCAGTGGTGCCGGTCCTGATGATGAACTGGTAAAAGAATATATGGAAAACGTTAAATTAATGTTGAGTTTATTTGAGATAATGCCAGTGAAGAGAGGAAGATGTTCATAAATAGTTTGGAATATGAATAAACTTTAACCAGGAGCGTGTCTGGATGGCGCGCTCCGAAAACTATAATCGGAGAAAACAATGGCACAATTCAGAATAGGAAAAAATGAAAAATGGATTTTATTGAAAGCTCTCAAAGAGGAAGCAGTGATAAAGGCGCACGTGCTCTCTGAATATTATGGTCTTGAAGCAAGTAAGCATAGAAATTTACCAGACCAGATTTGGATGGATGGTGCCTACTTCGCAAAAAAAGATACTCCTGTTTATGAAGTGGATGACCAAGGTTTCGAAAGATATGTGTGGAAGGACACTCAAAGAAAAAAACACAACCAAGCATTGGTGTCTTACAGTAAATCAAGAAGTTCATTATTGAGGAAAGGATTAATTCGTATCAATCGTAAGAGAGCAGGTGTAGCTTTTGGTGGAACGAATAACCAGGTCAGAGATACAGCACCTAATGGTGAACTCATATTTTTGACTGAAGCCGGAATTGAGGTGGCCATGAAAATTAGAACTAACTTTAAGAAGAACATCACAAAACAAAACCGATCAGATGATCGGAAAATAATAGAATAGGAGAACAAAAAAATGA
>CAZQOH010000131.1:0-6525 GCA_964594355.1 uncultured Desulfobacterales bacterium | reverse complement strand
CTCAGACGCTGCATACATTCTTTGAAACGAAACGTTATTTTGACAAACACTATAACTTGATCTCTGGAGATTTTTTCTATATATAGGATCAGGGTCTTTATACAATTTATTGCGGTGAGGTGCATAAATGGTTTTTATCAAAGCAATAGCAAGAAAACCCAACATTAATTTTGCTGCCGGCGTGACCAGTGTGAACTGGGAGAAAAAACCTGACTATGAACTGATATGTAACCAGCATAAGACTTACGTTGAAACCCTCAGTTCTTTGGGTTTGGAGATGGTGGTTTTGGACCCTGAGCCGGATTTTCCGGATTCTTACTTTGTTGAGGATACGGCGGTAATGTTGACCCAAACAGCAATGGTGACCCGCCCCGGGGATGATTCCCGTATCGGTGAAATAAAAAAAATAGCCCCAACATTAATAAAGTTCAGGGAGCTTGAGTTTATCCGTGAACCAGGATTGTTGGACGGCGGCGATGTAATGTTGGTTGAAAAACATTTTTTCATCGGCATTTCAAAGCGCACCAATAAAGAAGGCGCCCTCCAGTTAGGAGAGGCAGCCGGACGACAGGGTTTCACCTGGTCCACCTTACCGGTACTAAAGGCTCTTCACTTGAAAACCGGAGTAAACTATATCGGCCAAGATACACTTTTGATATTTGAAGAATATACAAACAGACCTGAGTTCAATGAATACAATAAAATATTAATAGAAAAGGACGAGGAGCCTGCAGCAAACACATTATTAATTAATGATACCTTGCTGACTCCAAAAGGTTTCCCCAAAACGAAGGAAAAGCTTGAGTCATTTGGAACACCGGTCATTGAATTAGACATAAGTGAGGTCATTAAAATGGATGGCGGTCTAAGCTGCCTTTCACTACGTTTTTGACACAATCTTTTTGGCGTGGTCAGAAAAAATTGGCTTTGCCATGTGTTGGTAGTTAAAAGAATTGCCTATAGTTTAAAGTGATTAAAATTTAATTATCTTTCAAACGGCCTTGTTTTCAAACAGCTAAAATATTACGAACCCTGAAAATTTTATTGTAAAATATCTTTTATCATAATAATTATGATGAATTTGTAAAAAGCCAAAAAATGACTTTTACGGATGTTTTAGAATTTAAGCATTATGTTCTTGTTATTACAGGAAAAAAACTTAACACCTAAATGAAACTTAACATTTAAAACTTAAAAAATATACTCTATATGATACGCTCTGCTTCCGAGAGATTACGTCGTTTTTATGATCAGTTTTCACGCGATGATAATGTTCTGGTTCTAATTAATGCTGACCCTGATGCCATTGCTAGCGCCATGGCCGTTAAGAGACTCCTTTGGCGCAAAACTGCAAGTGTTACAATATCTAATCTCAATATTATCAAACGCCCGGATAATTTAGCCATGGTTCGTCTTTTGGGTGTTATTCTCATTCACATAGATAAAATAGATAAAACCCATTATAACCGCACTGTGATGGTCGATTCCCAGCCTGAGCATAATGAAGCATTTATAAAATTTATTCCCGATGTCATTATAGATCATCATCCCCAAACAGGTGTCTCTGCCCCTTTTCTCGATATCCGCCCGGCATATGGCGCCACCGCAACAATAATGACGGAATATTTAAGGGCCGCTAAAATAAAGCCTTCTGTAAAACTGGCTACCGGTCTGTTTCATGCCATTAAAACAGATACCAGCAATTTTGAAAGGAAGACCCTGATTGAGGATGTCCGGACATTTCAATTTCTATTTAGACATGCGAATATTCACCTCGCAAGAAGGATAGAACACGCAGATCTGCCAATCAAATTTTTAAAATATTTTAAACGCGCTCTGCAGAATATGTGCAGACGCAAAGCCAGAATATTTATCCACCTTGGTACTGTGATAAATCCGGATGTATGTGTACTGATTGCCGATTTTTTCATGAGGGTTGATTCCATTAACTGGAGTATTGTTTCCGGTATTTGTGATAAAAAATTGATAATTGTTTTCAGAAACGACGGCCTTCGTAAGAATGCCGGAAATGTTGCAAAACAAAGCCTTTGCAAACTTGGTTCTGCAGGTGGTCATAAAAGCATGGCCCGAGCCGAGATTTCTGTTAAAGATTTAAAGGGGATAGTCGATTACAGGGATAATCAAAAATTGCAAAGGTGGATTATAAACAGAATTGAAAAGAGAACAGTTACTTCAATAAAAAAATGACAACCAAACCTAGTGATACTGTTGTAACCATTGTGGGTTCAGGAACTTGTGTGCCATCCCTTAAGCGCAGTTCTTGTTCTGTTCTAATGACAATAGCCGGAACAAAACTACTGTTTGACTCCGGTCCTGGTACTATGCATAGGCTTCTTGAAGCCGAAACAAAGATATTTGATATCTCTTATATATTTTACAGTCATTTTCATCCGGATCATACAGGTGAGCTGGCTTCATTTATATTTGCCACCAAATATTCTGATGAAAAACAACGACAAACCCCTCTTATAATTGTTGGCGGAACGGGAATTACATCACTTTATGAAAAGTTAAAATCGGTCTATGGCCAATGGATCGAGTTGAAACCGGGTCTTTTAACTATCGTTGAGCTTGATAACAATGCTTATGACACTCGCAGGTTTGATGATTTTACAGTAGAATCGATTCCTGTTGAGCATAACGAAGAAAGTATCGCTTATAAAATAACCAGCCCTGGTGGAATATCGGTGGTCTATTCAGGTGATACCGACTTCAGCGAAAACCTTATTAAACTTGCCAAAGATGTAGATCTTTTAATCTGCGAATCAGCACTTCCGGATGAACTAAAAACTAAAGGACATTTAACACCGTCTTTTGCAGGTGAGATTGCTACCCGAGCAAATGTCCGGAAATTGATTCTTACCCACTTGTATCCCGAATGCGATATGGTAGACATTAAAAAAGAATGCCGTAAAACCTATTCCGGTCCACTTGCTCTGGCCGAGGATCTTATGAAAATAGAACCAAACTTAACATAACTTATCTTCCTGCTTTATTATTAGAATAAAAATATGCGATATTATCCATTATATCTTGATATACAAAATAGAAAATGCTTGGTCGTCGGGGGCGGCTCCGTTGGAACACGGAAAGTCATGACCTTAATGGATTGTGGTGCAAGTGTAACCGTTGTTAGCCCCGATTTTACAACACAACTGTTTCAACTCGCAGATACCAGGGCCATAAAATTGAAAAAGCGCTCTTACCGATCTTCTGATATAGACGGAATTTTTCTTGTCATAGGCGCAACAAACAATGAAGAATTGAACCGGCAGATAAGCGAGGATGCACAGCGTCTTAACAAATTATGCAATATAGTGGATAGACCTGAAGCATGCAATTTTATCCTTCCATCTTTTATAAATAGGGGAGACCTCATAATTGCCGTTTCCACTTCAGGAAAAAGTCCGGCTCTAGCAAAAAAATTGAGAAAAGACCTTGAAAATGAATTTGGACAAGAGTATGCCGAGTTTCTCCGGTTAATGGGAGTTATACGTCAAAGGCTTTTATCGAAAAATCGCGATTCTAAGACGCATAAATATCTTTTTGAACAGCTGATATCCAGAGGCCTGATTGAAATGATCAAAAACCAAAACGAAGAGGAGATTAATTCCCTGCTTTTTGAGATTCTCGGAAATGGATTTGAGTTTGACGCGTTGATGAAAACTTCAGACATCGTCAAATAGTTGAGTGGTTAAGTGGTTGAGTAAAAAGATTGACAATTAAATCAATATGTTAATATTTACAAACTGTTGAAACATAATTGAGCAAAAATACTGCTCAATTAGGCGTTAATTGTTAATTGTTATTCGTTATTAGAATTTGATGATCATCTCATTTTATCAATCTATGATTGATGACAAATATAAAAACGGATTTTATTCCTTTTAAGCGATTAACTAATAACAAATAACTCCCAATTGGTTTCTTACTCAATTGGGATTGTATGTCCAATTATTTGGCAAACGGTTATTATTCTTTTTTATTACAACTACTTAACTACTCAACAACTCAACGACTTAACGAAATCTAAACTTGATGAATTCGACTTTTTGAGAATTCATCAATATTGCTGGTGTAATTAATGGAAATTTTAATTATTACAACTTTCTTTTACCTATTGAGCACAGCCGGATACCTAGCATATCTCTTTTTTCAGAAAAATTATCTGTATAGGGCTGGATACTATCTGCTGACAAGCGGTTTTTTATGCCATTCAGTGGCTATCGGTTTCAAGTTTTTTCAATCAGGACATATCCCGATACATAATCTTCACGAAACCCTTCTAATTGCAGGGTGGACTATTGCCGGTGTTTTTCTGATATTCCAATATAAGTATAAACTAAAGATTCTTGGCGTATTTGCTGCTCCACTTATAGCCCTTATCATGATAGTTGCCGTTCAACTGCCAAAGGAACCTGTAATTGTCAAAAACATCTTTAACAGCATTTGGCTTTTTTTCCATATAATTGCTATATTTATAGGAGAAGCTACATTTGCACTGGCATGCGGCTTAGGGATTTTGTATCTTTTTCAAGAACATGCAATAAAATCTAAGAGTCATGGCTTTTTCTTTAAACGCCTGCCCTCATTGGAACTGCTCGATACCATGGGGTATTCATGCATCATCGTCGGCTTTACCATGCTCACCATAGGACTTTTAAGCGGCTTTGTGTATGCCAAAATGATCTGGGGTAAATTTTGGAGCTGGGATCCAAAAGAGGTTTGGTCCGGTGTTACATGGCTTTTGTATGCAGCACTGCTTCATGAACGACTTGTGGTTGGATGGCGGGGACGTAAGGCGGCAATTATGTCTATTATCGGATTTGCGCTTCTTTTATTCACTTTTTTGGGTGTAAACTTCCTCTTAACGGGGCATCATGTTGAGTTTACCAGGTTTTAATTGTAAAGTGAAACTTGATACTCGATACTTGAAACTTGAAACTTGACAAGTAAGGATTAGATCATTTTTAATAGATTGAATCCCCTTCCAAATTTTCAGTTTCCAGTTTCAAATTTCAAATAATAATTATGCTCGATATTGTATTATTAGGATTAAATCATAAAACTGCTCCGGTTGAACTGCGGGAATCTCTTGCCTTTTCTAAAGATGAAACAGTTGCTGCCCTAAAAATCATACAAAAAGACCCGTTAGTAAGAGAAGTAATTCTCTTTTCGACATGTAACAGGGTAGAAATTTTGATGGTGGTCGAGAACATATCCAATGCTGTTGAAGCAGTTAAATTGCATATCTCTGAATTCAAAAATGTACCGGTTTCGCAATTTGAAAAGGTGCTTTATATATACAACGGGGATGAGGCTGTTAGACATATTTTCAGAGTTGCATCCAGCCTCGATTCTATGATGGTAGGTGAACCCCAAATCCTGGGGCAGATAAAAGAGGCTTATCTGACCGCCACCTTAAAAAAGACTTCCAGCGTTATTCTGAACAGGTTGTTACATAGAACTTTTTTTGTGGCAAAACGTGTCCGTAGTGAAACAGGCATTGGAGACCACGCTGTATCAATAAGTTCTGCCGCCATTGAACTCGGGAGAAAAATATTCGGTACTCTTGAAGGAAAAAAAGTGCTTCTTATTGGAGCGGGTGAAATGGCCGAACTTGCGGTGGAACATCTGATTCGAAACAAAGTGGAAAATATCATCATTGCAAACAGAACTTTTAAACGCGGCATTGAACTTGCCGAAAGATTCAGCGGCAAAGCAATCCGTTTTGAAGAGATTTCAGATTGTTTAAAATTCGTGGATATTATTATCAGTTCGACTGATTCGTCTAGCTTCATTATCACAAGGGATCAAGTAAAAAGGATTATCCGCACCAGAAGAAATCGTCCCATTTTTTTTATTGACATTGCTGTTCCTAGGGATATTGATCCTAAAATAAATCGGCTTACAAATTCATATGTTTATGACATAGATGATTTAAAAAGCGTCATTAATGAAAACATTGAAGATCGAAACCGGGAATCTATCAAAGGAGAAAGAATCATTGATGAGGCAGTAATCCGATTTTGGCAGTGGTATGAAAACCTTGACATGGTACCTACAATTGTTGCCTTAAGGAAGAAATTAGATGCCATTGCAAAAACAGAGATTAATAAAACTTTTCAATCATTAAATCATTTATCAGACGATGATCGTCAAGCCATCCATAGAATGACGAATTCACTGATAAGTAAAATCTTACATGATCCAACCCTTATGCTAAAAAGTAATGGATGTTCTAGGAATAAGTCTGTTTATCTCGATATTACACGGAAACTGTTCAAGTTAGATGACTAATAACCGATAAGCTCATGGTCTATAATGTTTAAAAACTTATATCTGATTTTTTTGTAACGTTCAAAAGTGCTCGCATATACCGGTTGTCATAAATATGTTCCGATCGATCAGCGTCTGAACTTCCGAGCTCATCGTGGGTACAATTTGAAACGTTCTACGGCTCGCTGCGCTAAAATTAAAGAACTCGACCTCGCTACGCTCGGG
>CAZQOH010000130.1:0-6541 GCA_964594355.1 uncultured Desulfobacterales bacterium | reverse complement strand
TATTACCTAAACCGAATATGCCCGCCCTCCTTAAATCTTAAATTTTAAATGTTCAATTGATTTAATGGCTTCAAATCGGTTAAAACTATTTTTACCATAAAAAGCACAAAATGAATTATTAAGCACCTAAGGTCGACTATTTTTTATCAAGGGCGTAGCCTGTCATAGGGACGAAAAGAACGCCGATGATTTGTTTTACTGTGTAATCATCACCGTGTTTTGTGACTAGTACAAGGTTTTGATAGCTAAGAGGATTTCCGAGCGGAAGGATGAGTCTTCCCTTGTTTTTGAGTTGTTTCAAAAGTGGTGGCGGGATATGATTGACAGCGGCGGTAATCATAATACAGTCAAATGGCGCTGCCCCTTTCCAGCCAAAATAGCCGTCGCCGTGACGTGTTATTATATTTTTATATTTTTGTGATTTAAGTAGCTTGGATGTCCTTTCATAAAGCTTTTTTCTTATTTCGATGGTGTAGACTTCCTTTGTGGTTTTTGAGAGTATTGCCGCCTGGTAGCCTGAGCCTGTACCGACTTCTAGGACACGTTCACTCCCTGTAAGACCCAGGTATTGAGTCATTAGGGCTACAATGTATGGTTGAGAGATGGTCTGACCTTCGCCGATGGGAAGGGGATGATCTGAATATGCTTTATAAGAAAGCTTTTTGGGTACAAAAAAGTGTCTGGGAACTTGGGTCATGGCATTGAGAACCTTTTCATCGGATATACCCCTCCCACGGATTTGCTTTAATACCATCTCTTTCCTTTGATGTTTGTACTTTGGTGAGTCTATCAGTATTTCTGCCAAAAGAATTGAAGGCAATAAAAGTAGGATAATAAAGGTAAGAAGTGATCTTTTCATTTCAGTTCTCCTAAAGGATTTTTCTCTACACATCACAAAAAAGAATACTTGTCAGGGGGAAGAAGGTTTCGAAGTGCGGGTTAATACTCTGATTAGATCTTAACTTATTTTATTCACGTATTTATAGAGTTTGGGATTTGTGCAAACTTCATAATATTTTCGAGTTGTCTGACGGATAATATTTAAACTATCTGGAGCAATTTGGCAGATATTGGCTTCCCGTATAACCAAACGCTGAAATTTTCCGGTCGCTGTAGGAAATTTCCCTATATAAACCTTTGTCTTTTCTTTCTGCAAATCATGAAGTTGGAGTTTTAAGACCTTCAAGTCGATCTCTTTTGAAAGTTTTTTAAAACTATTCCCATCCAACGCTATGCCATTAACGTTATAACGGAAAAATAGATCATCTTTGGTTGCAGCAATTTCCTCTTCCGATACTGTTTGGAATACGTAAAGATTAAAAGGTAACTTTTTTGTAGAAATTAATTTACGTAATTGCTTTTTGCATCCTGACAGCCGGTCAGCCAAATTGATGGCCGGAGAGATCATAATTCGAGTATCTTTATCAAAGAGAAAGGTAGGAGGACTGTTATTGAAGGTTATGCCGATTCCCAATTCGAGTATCGGAAGCTCATGTTTTCTATTGTTCATATTATATTGATGCACAATAAGAAGCATTTTGATTGCAAGGCCACATGCGCGGGCAATACAGTACCAACCTTCCGGAGTATCTTCGTGTTCAGATATTGATAGGATAATTGCATCACCCTCTATAAATACCTTCTCTGCATTGTATTCCGATAAAATTTCCGTGATAGGATCAAAAAAATTAAGACTAAAATATGATGCAGGGTTTAATCCTTGCTTTTTCATTATATGGGTTAAATCTGTAGAGCCTCGCACGTCTGCCTTCATGATTACATGATTAATGATCGGCTTTTCCTCATCGATTTGTTCGTTTGGTAGTAGAAATTCGTAGAGAAGACGATTTTTTCGTGAGAGGTTGATAATTTTTTCTTCTGAGATCA
Source organism: uncultured Desulfobacterales bacterium (assembly GCA_964594355.1). GTDB lineage: Bacteria > Desulfobacterota > Desulfobacteria > Desulfobacterales > JAUVVS01 > JAUVVS01. Next base: position 4,654 of record CAZQOH010000130.1, on the reverse strand, counting down.
GGTTTATACTTTCCATGGCCTCTTTGAGCATATTGAAATTCTGTAAGTCCCTATGATAAAGTGCAAAAGCGTTAAGGAATCGGATTAGATACTTTTTCTCTTCTTTAGTTTTTATTTTTTTCAGGCGCTTTATTATATTTTGGAGTGGTACCAAAGAAAACGATTTGTCATAGAATCCTTTTACTTTTTTAAGTTGACGTACAATATCTTTTCTTTGTTTGGGTTGAACCAGAAACTGTAAGACTTGTCGGGGAATCAATGGCGGGCAGTATTCATGATAAACAGGCTGCATCTCAAAAGAGGCAGCCATCCTTTTAATCAATCCCTTCTTATTTATCTTTTTATTAATAAAGTTTAAGAATCTTTCTTGTTTTTTAGCCTTTTTTTTAAGACTTAAACGATCTTTTTTATCCCCTTTTTGCTTTTTGAGTTTTTTGTAACGGTCATTCGTTTGAAAACTATTAAACAAAATATCAATATTATCAACATTTTTTATCCAGATGTCTATTTTCTGATTGTTGATTTCCTTATTATTTTCTGATTTCTCATCTTCCTGATCGGGTATTGTTACTGCTTGTTCAGATCGCTTCCTAAAGGATGGATCTCCCATGATAATCTTACCCAGAAGATTTCTAATCTGGAATAATAATGTGTCATATTGATCAAAATCCTCAGAACGATTGCCTGTTAACACATATTCATCTATCATCAATGAATCATCAAAGGGATTTTCTTTATGGAGTATCGGATTTAAGAAGACGTTATTAGGAAGAACTGAACTTGATCCAAAAACCGCTTCACGCATCTCATTTAATCCTTCGCGTCCAACGTCAACCAGATATCGAAAAAGTTCACTGTCCACATTTTGAAAAATTGTTTTTTTATTCTGCTGAATATCAGACAGTTTTTCCTTTATTTCTACTGCTTGACTCATTTCTAGATTTCGCGATATGTCGTGTTTTCGGAGATATCCTTTATTTGATTGATCAATTTTTCATACTGGTCACGTATTTCTTTTATTAACATCTTGACAACTGCTATCTGGGCCAGCAAATCGATCTGAATCTCAGATTCTAATTTTCCTTTGTTTACTCCACTTTTTAACACATCACGGCAAAGCTGTTTAAATTCATCTCTTTCCTTGGCCAGATTTGATGACTTATCTAAATTCAGAAAATATTGAGCGTCGGCATAATTACTAAGAAGTCGAAGCACGACTTTCCTGGTTGCTTTGTGAAAACCAGGGCTAAGATAAACATCATAGTGGATGTTATCGACACCTATAGATAATTTATCCAGGGGGAACGTAACGGAATAGGTTTCGAGAGTGAATCCTTCTAATTTGGGAAGCTGAAAAGAAAAAATAGACATTTTTATTTTGCCCTGAAAAACCTGGTCCTTTGGGCCAGGTCAGAGGTTTATGGCTCTGCCGAAATAAATTGATACAAAATTAGAAGCACGAAATCCGAAATACGAAACAAACTCTAATGACCAAAATTCTAATGTTCAAAATAAATTCACCGTTATGAAATGAATATTTTCTTGATTGTTTTTAACATTTGAGCATTCGAATTTAAGATTTGTTTCGGATTTCGATATTCGAATTTCGGATTTAACCCGTTCAACAGTAAAACATCCCCTTCCAGGGGTAACCCAAAGCCTGACCCTCTGGGCCAGGATATTTACTTATATATCATTTACACAGATTTGTTCCGGATTCCCGCCCATCGCGAGCTCAGGTGAGGGGGGCGGGAACTTGATGAATTCGTCTTTATACGGAATCATCAATCTATAGCATTAACTATAATAATATGTCCACAGATTTGTTTTCATACATTGAGACCTTTGCAAAAGGGGGCTTTTTGTAAAGGTCTTGTGATAACGTGGGCAAGCGCCATCCATTGCTTGGCCTGACACTTGTGATCAAAATTGCATTACCTCGATCATTGCCCGGTAAAACCGGGCTACTTATAGCGACCGAGCTCATCAATGAGCGAATTAAACCAGTCAATCTTTTCCGGTGGGGCAATCGCCGGCACTTCGCAACCGGACGCCAGAATATATCCGCTGTCCCGGGGGGCTTTATCGATACAATTTATTATAGCCTGCTTCATCTCATCCCTGCTTCCGGTAAAAAAAAGATTTGTGTCGAGGTTACCGATGAGGACCGCTTTCCCCCGGGTTGCCGTCACCGCCTTTGCCAAATCAGTGGGTGCATCGATACTGATATTGGTCACGCCGGTATTGACCATATCCTCTAAAATGGGATCCGTATATCCACAGATGTGAAGTCCCAGGCCAACTTTCTTGGCTTTGAAGTGATCCACTATCTGCTTATGATACGGAAAGACAAATGCCCGGTACATTTTGGGCGAGATAAGGCTGCAGGAGGCAGGGGCTTCGGAATACCCGAGCCCCACTCCCAAGGGAATGATCGCTTCCGCAAATTTTATAGACGCCTGGGTGCAGAATTGCATGAGCTCATGGACATAATCCGGATCTTTTATGGCATCCATGATGAGCTCGGTGGCCCCCCTGAGACCTATCGCAATGGTCCAGGGCCCGGCGATCACCGCTGATATGATCGAATCGGTGATGATCTTTTTCGTCTCAGCCAAAGCCTCTAAATAACCGGGAAGGCGTCCGTCTTTATTCGGATCCGGAAGTGTCAGGCTGCTCAGTTTGGTCTTGTCTTCAAGGGCTAATTTTGTGGAGATGCAAAGGCTGTCTTCGGGAAACTTGAGTTCGTTGCCAATGGCCTCTACGTCCGTGAGCAGGTCCCACATCATCAGAAGAATGTCCGGTTTGTAGCGCTCATAAGCGGCCACCTGAGCCTTTACAAAAATGTCAGGGTCCAACAACCAGTCTCTGATGGACGCACCCACTAGCTGGGTGTTGCACTGCCCCGTGAAGAGGTAGGCGGGGATGCGGTCAATCTGTGGTTGCGCATCCGTAAATGTCTTTTTAAAGGCGGCAGAAATTCTCTGCCCACTTTTATATGTTTCCAACTATAATTCTCCCTCTTCCTCCCAGATTTTCATTTGTTCTTGATAAGAGGGGGGAAATGTTGCCTGAAAATTGAAGAAACTGGTAATCGGATAGCGAACACCGGCTTTATGGGTTTTGGCTAATCCATTCAAAACCGCATCCATCTTGGCAGCCGGGGCCAGGAAAGTCATCTCGTAATCCTGAGTCATCCCAAAGACTCTGTCGCCGTTTCCCGGGAGAACATAGCGGCATTCGTTATTTTTTATCACCGTAATAATCGATGCGCATCCCAAGCGCCCCATAGATGAGGAATGAACCGCTCCCTCTTCATCATAAAGGGCTCCATGAACCAGTCGCATAATTTGCGCCGAATTGCCGTAAATCATAAACAGATCCGGTTCAAAAGCCGCACGATTCAAAGGCGCAACCAGGATATGGCTGTAAGATTTGTATTCAAAACAATCGACAAAATCTTCTTTCTTTTTGCCAATCTCCTTTGAAGAAGTAAACATACCGACGGCGATATTGCCTTCATTCCAATAATCAATATTCTTGAAAAACCCAAAGGGAGCGGCTCCCAAAGGACATTGCATATCCTCCTTGCCCATCGCCACAGCCCAGCCTAATTTTCGTGCCATACCGATTCCCTGGCAGATGGCGACCTTTTTTTTCATCTGTTGAAAAGGACGGCGCGTTTTTTCGGGTATTTCCGCTTCCGATTTCAACATCTTGATGGCCAGCGGGAAGGTCAGCGGCCGGATATAGGTATTTAAGGCTTGTTCCACTTCTTTTAAATTTGTCATTTTAACCTCCAAGCAAATAAATATTGTCCGGTTGATTTTGCAAGTGTGTTAAGAATCGCAAAAAAGTTAAGTTGAGTTGATAATAATTCCCTTTACCGCTATCAATCCAATATAATAGCAAGTTTTGAAACGAAATCAAGCATTTTTCGGCGATCAAATGTTCCAGATCCTTGGTTATCATTCGTTCAATATTTTTTTCAAAGAGACAAAAAGCTCATTTGTCAAATCTTCCCCAGTTCGAAAATTATCTTGTTTAACCCAACTGTCTTTTAGTTGATGCATCCATTTAATAGGTGCAGGAGGGATATTTTTCCATTCAAGCGTCTCTGAATAAAAGAGATAGATATCCCATGCCACTTCACCTTCATAGCCAAGGCTATCCGCAACAGCCTTTCCAGACAGTTTATTAGGGTCATAAAAATGATAAACACGAGGATCATCAAATTTGTTTGCTGAGTTTCTTGCTGCCTCTTCAGAGTCATCGGGAAGCATATTAATCCATACGATGTACACAGAAAAATTATAATCTGGAAATCTCTTAAGAATCGACTTTCGTACCGCCCGGGCACCTATCTTGGCTCAACCGGGTCAAGAAGGGGATAGTAATGATAGAAATCGCATCCTGCTTTTTTGGTCGTTAAAATGATTTTTCAAAGGACGCAATGAATTCTCAAGTGAGACTAATTGAAGTTGATCATTTAATTCCATTAATTGCCTACCTAATCGGTAATTTTTGTTAAGCTCTGACCTTTTATCCGATCCACCACCTGATAATATTCAGTCTCAGTTCTCAAGCACAGCATTTCTTTTAAGAGTTATTGTCAAGAGTTGTGTATGGAAAAATTAGGCGGCGATCCGTTTTT
>CAZQOH010000129.1:0-6569 GCA_964594355.1 uncultured Desulfobacterales bacterium | reverse complement strand
CAACCGGATAAGATCGTGGTTCGCTTCGCTCTCACAATCTATCCTTATTCGTTGGATAGTCATTCCCGAAAATTTTTATTTTTTTCTGCTGATCCAATGCTGTTTGAAGGACAAGTGGAATTAGATGTGTTTCAGGCCTGTGGTCTTCTCCAAGTTCGCCGTCCGGATCGGCACCTGCAGCATTAAAATATCGAAGGGAAAATGATTTTAATCCGTAAGCATTGCCGAAATCATCCATAATTTGTTCCACAATAAACTTGGTTCTGCCATAAGGATTGATCGGAGATTGGGGATGGTTTTCTTTTATGGGAATTTCGATAGGCTCTCCATAAATGGCACAGGTTGATGAGAAAATGAAATTGAAAATATCATTTTCTAACATAGCTTCAAGCAAGGTTAGAGTGGCTGCAACATTGTTGCGGTAATATTTTACAGGGTCATCCACTGACTCACCAACATAGCAAAAAGCGGCAAAATGCATTACTGCTGCAACTTCATATTCTTTAAAAATATGGTTGAGCAAGACTTTATCATCCATGGATCCTTCAATAAAGGAGCCCCATCTTACTGAATCCCTGTGTCCATAGACAAGATTGTCGAGAACAATAGGTGTATAGCCATTTTTAAAGAGATATTTGCACATGTGAGAGCCGATATAACCGGCACCGCCTACGATAAGTATATTCATATTATGAGATCTTTAGAGATTTTTAAGAAAGGCTTGAAAATAAATAAATAGCTCCGCCCCGCAAGTTACATCTTTAAAGGTGATATAAATTGCTGTTATTATATAATAATTATTTGATTATATATATAAATTATTTCAAATCACTGCGCGAGTGTCTATGGCCGTAGTGCCTGCTTAATACGGACCAAATTATTTCGAATAGAAGTGATAATATATAAATAATTTATTGTCTTTGTCAAACGCAAATATCTGTAATTGCTGAATAGATAGATTCTAAAACTTGGAAAGGTAGGAATTTTTGTTAGGCAGCAGACAGTAAAAGATAATACGTGCCTTTTGGTTGAAGGGAAAATTTTATTTACAAAGTATTACTAGATCCTTTTTTGACCCGGGAGAATAAAAGAATCGCAATTCCTGCCATCACTGCATTGATGGTAAAGGCGTCATCGTAATTCCCCATGGCATCACGCAAAACGCCCCCCATCCAGTGGGACAAAATGGCTCCCGTGCCATATAAAGGTGTCCACATACCTGTGCCTCCCACTGTCCTACTAAATCCCATGTCCCGAATCATCTCAGGAAGGACTACACCATAACCGAGGCGGATAGAGTAGCTTGTAAACAAATTTAAAAAGCTTATCACCAGGATGATCCATGCCCAGTGAAAGCGCCTATCCTCTTTCAAGGGTTCTTTCCTCCTATTCTTCTCAATCACGAAATAAAATTATGCTTTTCGTGTTTTCGTGATTGATTTCTTTTTAACTCCAAACACCTGGAATTACGGTTTCACAAAATTTGCATTTATTTCCTTTCATGTTATATGAAGGAATAAAATAGCCTTTCCGTTCGATCAACAACTTCTTGCAATGATGACAATAGGTGTTATTTCCATCATGGTATGGTACGTTACCCACGTAGGTATAGTGAATTCCTTCACTCATGGCCAGCTCACGGAAACGGGTCAAGGTAGAAACAGGTGTTGGAGGTAATCGGTCCAGCTTGTATTTAGGGAAAAATCTTAAAAAATGCAATGGATAATCGGGACCTACATTCTTAAGGATCCACCGGCACATCTCTTTTACCATATCCTCGTCATCCACATACCCGGGAACAACCAGATTTGTTATTTCGAAATGGACACCCTGTTCATGTAGCGTTTTGAAGGTATTTAAAATCGGCTGGAGACGGCCGCCGTTCAATTTGCGATAAATGGTATCGCTGTATGATTTCAGGTTAACATTGGCGGCATCCAATACCTTACAGAGTTCCAGCAGGGGTTTTCGGTTGATGTAACCGTTTGTAATCCAAAGGTTATGAATCCCTTTCTCCCTGGCTAAACGGGCAGTATCCATCATGTATTCATAAAAAGCAATCGCTTCGGAATAGGTATAGGCAATCGATTCGGACCCAGACTGTTGGGCATTCATAACAACCTCTGGCGGGAAAAGTTCATAAATGCGGACTTCATGAGGTTTTGCCTGTGATATTTCCCAGTTTTGACAATTTAAACAACGAAAATTGCAGCCTGTTGTTGCAATGGAAAAGGCTTTTGTGCGCGGCTTAAAATGGTAAAGTGGTTTTTTTTCAACGGGATCGATATTTACAGCGCAAGGATTTCCGTAGGTAAGGCTATATAAAATGCCGTCAAAATTGACCTTAGAACGGCAGATGCTCCGATCGCCAGGTGCCAATATGCAACGATTGGGACAGATACCGCATACAACCCTTTTATTTGTTAATTTTTTATAACGAAAACCCTCATGCGACCATTTCCCCAAACTTTTTGGCGCATCTCCCTTAAACACCTTACCACGTATATCCGCAGGGCCGGAAATTACACCCTTCTTTTTCATAAAAGGCCAACAAACCTCCGGGATCACGGCTGTGGAAAATAAAGCCGCACTACAATAAAGAAAATCACGTCTGCTTAGTTTGTTCATGAGTCATCACCATTATAATTAGACTTGTCATTTTAATACATATTAATCCTATGACAGCCCAAATGATGCCAAAATAAGGGATCAGAACCACACTGGTAACCAAGGTACCACAGGCGGCACCGATCAGATCCGCAGAAAAGGTGCGTGTTACTGCCGATTTGCCGCCTCCCCTCAAATAAAGGGCCACCGGAAATTGACAGCCACAGGCCAGCGAAACCACAAAACCGAAAATAAGGAAAAAAATGAGCGGTAAGCGATCCCCCCCAAACTCCAGAGCAACGATCAACAGACCCATTAGTATAATAATTAGAATGTCAATATGAACCAGCAATCCTTTTCCACGATCACGCAGTCTCTCACCAAACCAGGCTCCGGGCAACAGACCTGCCAAAAAAACGGTTACGATCAAACCGATCTGTAAATAAATATAACCGAAAAAAATCTGAAAGGCAAAGATAACCATGATTTCGCTTCCCATGGTTATAAAACCGGTTGAAAAGAGAACATACTCTTCTTTGGTTATACGAATCAGATAGATCACACACAGTACAGCCAGAACACCTATGAATCCTACAGGCGATGTAGCAAATTTTGCAAACCACTGAGAAAACATCAGCCGAATCAAATGAGGAGCGATATCAAAGTTTTTTGGTGTGAAAGGGTCTATCAGCTCATTTAAACGCTTGATTCTTTCATTGGTCAGATTGCCGTAAAAAAACTTACTAATATAATTGGTGGAAATGCCTTTTTGTTCAAGAAGCTCAGGGATATCGGCCTTTATGGGAAGCGCTCTGCACAAAAAGAAAATTTTCTGCCCCGGCAATAAAAAAATATGGTCGAAATGCTCTGCCACCGTGTTGAAAAGGGAAGAAAGTTGTTGCCGTTGTGGTTCGGCTAGGTAGTTATCAAATCCCTGCATGGAAAAACTCAACACCCCCTTCGAAGTAAGATGGCTTTTCGCCAGCGCAAAAAAACGGTCGGTAAAGAACCTGTTGATTTGAAAGGTCTCGGGTTCGGGCAAATTAACAATAATAGCATCATAGATTTTATCTGAATCCGCCAGATAGGCTCTTCCATCCTGATGGATGACGTTTAATCCTGGAATTTCTTTGATCAAACCAAATTGAAAAAGGACAGTGGTAACCTCTGGATCCAGTTCCACATAGTCCACTCTTTCCGGCCGATATTTTTGTATTTCCGCCATCATCCCGCCTTCAGCAGAAATCAATAGAACTTTTGGCGCTTTGATCGACGGATCGATTTGGGTTAATGGATAATGGATCGCCTCTTCAGCCATAATCAAATTTTGGCTACTAAAAATTGGGATACCACCCGTAAATAGTGTGAATTGTTCCCAGTCCTTGTGTATTTCAATCCGACCATAGCGGGATTCTCGATAATCAACGAGTTTCCCTTCAGATGGGACCATTGAGATGGGTTCAAAAAAAATACCCAACAACAGTATGATGAACGTCACTCCTGCTCCAAGGATGACAAAAGGAGATCGCCGGGAGGCAGGGAGAAAAAGGAAAAAGGTTGCCGCTAATAATGGTATATGAGCAAGGAATATCGCTTGTAAGGGGGTGACCAGATAAACCAAAACAAAGGAAAAAAGGGCTCCACCGGCCACATCTCCTATATTATCGATTATATAGATATGGGTGCCTGGAAAATCCGGAGTTTCGGCTCTTAGCACAAACAGACTATAAGGAAGGACAAAACCAAGTAACAGTGTATAAGGGGCAATTGTGAATAAAATATAAGATAGGGTAGGATAGAACCCAACAGAGCTGCCATGAATAAAGAAAACATCACGTAGACCCCGTATGGCCAGGATTTGCAAGACGGGTATGGCTGCTAAAATGAGTGAGAGCCACCCGAGACGGTTGACCGTGGCTTTCCAAAAACGACGCGTAATCAGCCTGGCCAGAAGGGTGCCCGCTCCGCCCAGGATCAGCCAATTGAAAAGAATTAGGGCAATGACGAATTCGTTACCCGAAAATTGGGACAGAAATTCGCGAATAGTTAATAATTGGGTCACCACAGATGAGATGCCTGTGGTAATGACAACCCGTGTTATGGAGCGTTCATTTTTCCTCATCAAAATATTGAACCTGGTAAGTCTTGACTTCCAGTGCACCTTTTTTCCATGTATTGGCCGGCAGGCCCGCCTTCATACTTAGATGGGCAAGAAATTCCTCAGGCTTGGGCAATTGTTCCCATACCTGGGGTAAAAAGGTGGCGCCGGCAGATCCTTTGCGGATAATAACACCATCCACATTGACACGCAATTTTGAGAGCAAGTCAGAACTATCCCGGTATTCAAGAAGTTTCGGCTCGGTAAGTATGCTGACCTCTATATCCACATTTTCCAGCTCTTTAGCTTTAAGAGGACTGAAACGTGGATCATGAAATGCAGCATTGATCGCGTTACGTTTGACACCCTCCAACACAGATTCATTTGCAGTCAAATTACCTATACAACCGCGTAATTGATCATTTATCTTAAGGGTGACAAATGTACCGTAACACTTCTGAAAGCACCTGTCTTTCAAGGCGGCAGACAAGGAATCAGATTCATGCTCTGCCATCTTTTGGCCAAATCTTTCCATAAGGGTCTTCCGGGCCAGTTTTACCAGCGTCTGGCCCTGTTTTTGGTCGAAATGCTGACCGGAATCATTGGTTTTTTCCATGGATAAATCTCCGTAAAATGCAATGGCTGCATAGCCGACAACTTGTGTTTTTCCGCCCGCGGTATCACCGCTGTTGGAATAATGGAGAAGAACCGGTTGCCAACCATACCTACGTGCCATCTCCATAACAATTAGAATTGGCATTTTGCCGCATGCGCAATCACTACATTTTGACAGTTTGCCGTATTCCAGATTTAAAATCACATTGATTGTTTTTTTATCTTTAGCTACAGCCTCCGCATAAGAAAGGTAATGGGAGAGGTCGGAACTGGCTATTACCAGAGTGCTTTGATCAAGTATTGGATCGATGGCGTCTGTGATCCGAGCAATATGACTTGGGCCCAGGACAATGGGAACGATCTTAAATTCCTTAAGATAGCTTTGCAAAAAAGGCAGGATCACCTCAAGTGAATGCTCGCGCATATCAGAAGCTGGGATAGTTTGAAACACATCCGATTGAAGACGTAAGATTTCATTATCCTCATGCAGCTCGATTATACCAAGTGGGGTTTGATAGGCTTTATAATCACTGATCGATCCGTTTTTAAAACCAACCCTATGATCAGGCCCCAGTAAAACAACTTTGGAAAATTGCTTTTCCTTTAAAACCAGAGAAGCATGCGCTGCTGTCAAACCTGAATAAATATATCCTGCGTGTGGTAAGATCAGGGCCTTAAGAATTTTTCCAGATTGAAATTGAACTTTCGTTTGCTTTGCGTAAAAGGAGAGTTGGTAAATGGTTTTTTCCAATTCAGGCTTTGAAGCGGGATAAAAGCTGCCGGCCCAAACAGGCTTCCGAATATCAGCTGCATCTGCCTGCTTAACAGAGTGGAAAAATACTAGACAGAAGGTTGTGAAAAACATGAGAAAAAGAGCCAAACAAAATTCTCTGAACCTTATGTTTCCCATCTCGGTACTCCAGTAATATTTGTTTAAATTTAATAGGCTGGAGGTCACAAAGACACCAATACACCAAGATTATAGAATAATTTTTTTATGCTATTTATTTTTGATGGTCTAGTAAAAAGTCAAAAAAGCGATCTTTTTACGAATTCATTATCTTTGCGCCTTAGTGCCTTAGTGACTGAATATTTACAGGAATTTTTTCATTTATTGGCCACTCTGTCAAGAAGCATTTTGCCGGTAAAGAATCCAGGTCCAAATGCCCAAGTTTGATTTGTAACATAAAGAGTCAATCGAATCCTTGACACTTTTACTTTTCATGAATTACTTTCATAAATATATTAC